>CAZAAR010000031.1:0-22264 GCA_964483415.1 uncultured Oscillospiraceae bacterium | reverse complement strand
ACCATCATCGATGAGGCGGTCCCGCTCGGCAACCTGCCGAAGTCCGGCGGAAACGCGGCGGCGGCAGCCGGCGCCCTGGGCCTGTTGGCTCTGATCGGCGGTCTGTGCCTGAGATTCCGCAAAAAAGAGGACTGATTCCATTCGCAGTTAACATCAGGTCTGTATGACTGAACACGGTAAATCCCTCGCCGGAAATTTCCGGCGAGGGATTTATCTTTGCCGCCCGATATGCCGTTGCCGGGCGGCCAAAAGCGCCCTTTGAGCGCCTCTTTGCAACAGGATGAACAGGAAAAGACCACACGTCGGGTTTTCGCCTCTCGTGTGGTCTTTACGTCTACCGCGCTTTCAGGTGCGGCTCAAAAATCCGCTTGCTTTCGTGGAACTCCAAGCCCCGCCATCCCGCGGCGGCGCCGCATGTGCGATGCTCATCGGTAAACCGGAATGGTGATATCGGATAAACGAACTTTAGCACAGCGGTTCCGGTTTTCGTTTCAAAAAAGCAAGCGCGCCGATTGCGGGTATTATTTTTGTCCGCCTTCATCCGGAGGGTGAATCCGTTTCTCCATACAAAAAGCGGCAAACCCACAGGTCCGCCGCGATAATTCCTGATCACAGCGCCCCTCCGGGCGCTTTTTTATTTGGACGACCGGCGCAGGAACTTTGGCCGGAACCAAAACCGGTAGACCCGCATCACCTGCGCGAGCGCGAAATCGTAAGCCAGAAACAGCGCGTTGCCCAGGGCGAGCAGCACATAGACCGAGTACCGGCCGAAGCTGCCGAATTCCGTCAAAATGTCCGGGATCTGGAACACGTAGAGGATCACAAGGTAGGAGGCGACGATGCAGGCGTTGAAGCAGGCGAACTTCAGCAGCCAGCACAGCGGCTTGAAGCGGATCTTCTCAAGCTGAAATTTCGTGATCGGGTAATGGCCGAAGAAGGCGATGAACATCAGCATGGCCTCCTTGTCCGGCGTCAGCAGCAGCGAGAGCAGCGACACGGCGACATAGAGCGTAAAGGCCCAGTTCGCGCCGGTCTCCACCGCGACGGCAACCATCAGCAGCCCCGCGAGGGCCGGCAGCGCATAGGTGGAGAAGGGAAACATGCCGGTCAGGAAGAGCAGCAGCGTACAGAGCGCCGCGACCATGCCGCAGAGCGCCACCTGTTGGCTCCGTTTCATCGCGTTTCCCTCCCTTGCCGGTTCTCCGTCCATCATACCGCAACTTCGCCGATCCGTCAAAGCCCCCCGGCTCAGCAGCCGCCGCCGAAGCAGTTGCAGAAGATGTTGAGGCAGTACATGCCGACGCACCAGTCGCAGCAATCGCAGTCGTTATAAGAGGTGCCGGGGGCGGCGGACCGCCCGAACGGCATACCGGTGTTGCGGGAATACATGCACTGCTGGTAGGCGGAGCGGTATTCCGGGTTGTTCGGGTTCATGCGGGTGGCCTGCGCGAAATGGCCCAGCGCCTCGTCGAGCCAGCCCTTTTTATAGTAGACGCTCCCCTTGAGAAAGTACCATTCGGCGTCCCGCTGAGCGGCGGCCACGCCGTCCAAGAGCTCCTCCGCCTCGGGGAGGCGGTTTTGCATGACGAGCCGCCGGATGTCCGAAAACTGGCTGTTTCCGGAGGCGTAGCTCCCGCCGTAGGGCCCTCCGCCGGAGGCGGATTCCCCGTAGTAAGAGCGGGAGGAACCGGAGGCCCCGCCGTTTTTGCGCAGGGAGAGGATCTCGTCGTAGGCGGCGTTGACCTCTTTCATCTTTTCCGACGCGACATCCTGCAGCGGGCTTCCGGCGTATTTGTCCGGGTGGAATTTTTTGACCAGCGTGCGATAGGCCTGTTTGACTTCGTCTTCCGTCGCCGTCGGGGACACGCCCAGAACTTTATAAGGATCGCTCGTCGACGCCCTCTCCTCTCTTTTTCAAAATCCGTTCGACCTCGTTTTTGAGGCCGAGGAACACGATATTATCCAAAATGCCGCCGAATTGCCCGGTCTCCAGGAGGTCGTAGGCCGCGCCCGCCTCCGCGACGGTCAGGAACAGCGAGCCTTTCGCGTGCTCCACGGCGGTCTCGCCGTCCGATGAGCACAGAAACGGGTTATAGTTCCCGGTCTTCCGGTCGTCCTCGAGGTCGTCGAGCGCGTCGCAGAGATAGACATACCGCCCGAGCAGGTATCCGAACCGCCTGAGCACGGCGGACTGCTCCCCCTTCCCCGGCAAAAAGACGCCGAGCACCGTGGAAAGAAACTCCGCGGTCGGCTCGGCGGCGCGGTCGACGGAGGGGCAAAGATCCGCCTCAAGAGCTTGCTGAGCCGCGGCCATCCTCGCGGCGGCGGCGTCCACCGGCGAAGCCTGCTCGCAGACGGCGAGCGCGCGCCTCCGCGCACCTTTCGCGCAGGGCAGCAGCAACAGGGCGGCAAGCCGTTTCCAAAAGCCCCGGTCGGCGAGGTCGTCGCGGACCTTATAATAAAACAGCACCATCGCGGCGGCGGCCGAGAAGGTCTGCGTCTCCCCGGGCAGGCAGCAGGCCTGCTTCCGGAACGGGTGGGCGGCGCAGCGGCATTTCCCGAAGCAGGCTTCGCTCTCCGCCCGCACGGACATGCCGAGGAGCGACAGAAACGCGAAGTCGTAGCTCAGCGTCAGCCGCGCGAGCGGGCCGAATTTTTTGCCGAGTTCGCGGCAGAGGCCGCAGTAGACCGCTTTATAGGTCTCCGCCTCCCGGACTTTGAGCTCGGGGCGGCAGGGCTTGAGATATCCGAACAACGCCGTCCAGCTCCTCCCCGATAGGTTCTTCCGATATTTTACACCATCATTTTCGGAAATAAGTGAAGAAAGTGTAAATACTGTCCAGAGCGGGCCCGCGGAGGTCCGCCGGCGGGAGAAAACCCGCGCGGGCGGGGCAAAACCCGTGCGTTTTTGGCGAAAACCGCTCCCCGGGCGTGAATTTGACGGGAATTTCTTTTCCCGGTCCGCGTTTTTGAAAGAAAAGACGAAATTCCGCCCCGGCCCTTTACCTCCATGCCGTAACGTGCTATGATAACCTTTAATTATTCGATTATGGAGCGGAAAGGCCGTGATTCCTTGAAAAAAATGATGCTCGGCAACGAAGCGACGGCCCGCGGGCTTTTTGAGGCCGGCGTTCGATTTATTTCGAGCTATCCCGGCACGCCCAGCACCGAGATCACCGAATGCGCCGCTTGCTACGACGAGATCTACGCCGAGTGGGCGCCGAACGAGAAGGTGGCCGTCGAGGCCGCGCTCGGGGCTTCGGTCGCCGGGGCGAGGAGCTTCGCCGCGATGAAGCACGTGGGCCTCAACGTCGCCGCGGACCCGGTGTTTACGGCCTCCTACACGGGCGTAGGCGGCGGTCTCGTGATCGCCGTCGCGGACGATCCCGGCATGCACTCCTCCCAGAACGAGCAGGACTCCCGCCACTACGCGGTCGCGGCGAAACTGCCGATGCTCGAGCCGTCCGACTCCACGGAATGCCGGGATTTCGCGAAGGCGGCGTTCGACCTCTCGGAGGAATTCGACACGCCCGTGCTGCTGCGCCTCTCCACGCGCGTCGCCCACTCCCAGAGCGCCGTCGCGCTCTCCGAGAGGGAGGAGCGCGAACTCAAGCCTTATAAAAAAGACATGACGAAATACGTCATGATGCCCGGCCCCGCGCGGGCCCGCCACGCCGTCGTCGAGGAGCGGATGCAAAAGCTCGCCGCCTACGCCGATTCCTGCCCGTTTAATCAGATCGAATGGAACGGTGAGGAGCTCGGGATCATCACGGCGGGGATCGCCTACGGGTTCGTCAAGGAGGCGCTGGGCGACCGGGCCTCCGTGCTCAAGCTCGGCCTCGTGCACCCGCTGCCGCGGGAGACGATCCGCGCGTTCGCCTCGAAGGTCAGGCGCCTCGTCATCGTGGAGGAGCTCGATCCGGTCATTGAGACCGAGGTGCGCGAGATGGGTATTCCCTGCGAGGGCAAGGCACTCTTCACGCTGCGCGGCGAGTACACGGCCGCGATGATCCGCGAGCGGCTCCTCGGCGAAAAAGCGGAGCGCCTCGATTACCCGGAGAATATCCCGCCGCGCCCGCCCGTCATGTGCCCGGGCTGCCCGCACCGGGGGCTGTTTTACGTGCTGCATAAGCTGAATTTAACCGTCTTCGGCGACATCGGCTGCTACACGCTCGGGGCTTCCGCGCCGCTCTCCGCCATGGACACGGCGGTCTGCATGGGGGCCTCGGTCTCCATGATGCACGGCTTTAATAAGATCCGCCCGGAGAACGCCGCCTCGTCCGTCGCCGTGATCGGCGACTCGACGTTCATCCATTCCGGCGTCACGGGCCTCATCAATTTGTGTTACAATCGGGGGAGCTCCACGCTGATCGTGCTCGACAACCGCATCACCGGCATGACCGGCCACCAGCAGAACCCCACCACCGGCTATACGCTCAAGATGGAGCCGGTGCCGGAGGTCTCGATCGAGGCGCTCTGCGCGGCCTGCGGCGTGGGAAGGATCCGCGTCGTCGATCCCTGCGACCTCGCCGAGACGGAGAGAGCCGTCCGGGAGGAGATCGCCGTGGCGGAGCCCTCGGTCATCGTGAGCCGCAGGCCCTGCGCGCTTCTAAAAGGCGTGAAGCGGGGAAAGCCGTTCCGCGTCAAGACCGAACTTTGCCGGAGCTGCAAAAAGTGCTTTCAGATCGGCTGCCCGGCGATCCGTATGGAGAACGGCAAATCCTCGATCGACCGTACGCTCTGCGTCGGGTGCGGGCTCTGCGCGCAGATGTGCCCGTTCGGCGCGATCGGGGAGACCGGGAAGGAGGGATTTTGACATGGCCTGTACGAATATCATGATCGTGGGCGTCGGCGGGCAGGGGACGCTGCTCGCGAGCCGGATCCTCGGCGACCTGCTGATGAAAAAGGGCTATGACGTCAAAATCTCCGAGGTGCACGGCATGAGCCAGCGCGGCGGGTCCGTCGTTACATACGTCAAATACGGCGACAAGGTCGCCTCCCCGACCGTCGAGGAGGGCTGCGCCGATTACATCCTCGCGTTCGAGCGGTGCGAGGCCGCGAGATGGCTGCCGTATCTCAAAAAGGGCGGCGCGCTGATCGCCGCGGACCGGCGCATCGACCCGATGCCGGTCATCACCGGGGCGGCCGCTTACCCGGAGGGAATCTTTGAGACCGTCCGCGCCCTCGGCGTCGATCTGACCGTCGTGGACGCCGTTTCGCTCTCCGAAAAGGCCGGCTCCGCCAAGGCGGCGAACGTCGTGCTGATCGGGGCGCTTTCGAGGCAGTTTCGATTTACGGCGGAGGAATGGCAAGCCTCCATCGAAGCCGTCGTGCCGGAAAAATTCCGGCAACTCAACCTCGAAGCCTTCCGATTGGGAAGAGAAAGTGAAATGAGCGGGTGAAAACCGATGAATGATCATATATTGGACCGAATCGAAACCGCCTCCCGCGACGAGATCGCCGCGCTTCAGGGCCGGCGTCTCCACGACACCGTCAGGCGCGTCTATGAGCGCGTGCCGTTTTACCGGCAAAAGCTCGACGGGATGGGCCTCTCGCCCGAGGACATCCAGACCGCCGAGGACGTAAAAAAGCTGCCTTTCACCTATAAACAGGACCTCCGCGACAACTACCCCTACGGCCTGTTCGCCGTGCCGGCGGAGGAGCTGCGCGAGATCCACGCCTCGAGCGGCACCACCGGCAAACAGACGGTCGTCGGATATTCGGAAAAAGATCTGGAGATCTGGGGCACGCTGACGGCGAGGGCGCTCGCCGCGGCCGGCGGCACGAAAGAGGATTTCGTCCATGTCGCCTACGGCTACGGCCTCTTCACCGGCGGCCTCGGCCTGCACTACGGGGCCAAGGAGCTCGGCGCGACGGTGATCCCGGTCTCGAGCGGCAACACGGGCCGCCAGATCCAGATCATCCGGGATTTCGGCTCCACGATCCTGTGCTGCACGCCGTCCTACGCCCTCTTTATGGGCGAGACGATGCGCGAGATGGGCGTGACGCCGGATGAGATTAAGCTCAAATCCGGCATCTTCGGCGCGGAGCCGTGGACGGAGAACATGCGCAAGAGCGTCGAGCGGCTGCTGGGGCTCGAGGCGTTCGACATCTACGGCCTCTCCGAGGTCATGGGCCCGGGCGTCTCCTTTGAGTGCGCGGAGCACAGGGGCCTCCATGTGAACGAGGACCACTTCATCGCCGAGGTCATCGACCCGGAGACGGGCGAGATCCTGCCGGACGGGGAGCGCGGGGAGCTCGTCTTCACCTGCATCACCAAGGAGGCGCTGCCGCTGATCCGCTACCGCACCAAGGACCTCACCTCGCTGACGCGCGGCCCCTGCGCCTGCGGGCGGACGTTCGCGAGGATGGCGAAGCCGGTCGGCCGCACGGACGACATGCTGATCATCCGCGGCGTCAACGTGTTCCCGAGCCAGATCGAGAGCGTGCTGCTCGAGAGCAGCGGCGTCAGCCCGAACTACGAGATCTACGTCGACCGTGTCAACAACCTCGACACGCTCGAGGTGCACGTGGAGTTCCTGCCGGATATGATCGTCGATATGGTCAAGGATATTCAGAAAAAGGAAAAGGAGCTGCGGGCGGCGATCGAATCGACGCTCGGCGTCTCCACCAAGGTGGTGCTGGTCCCGCCGAAATCCATCGAGCGCAGCACCGGCAAAGCCAAACGCGTGATCGACAAACGGATCATCTGATAGAAAGGGGCGGCAGAATTATGATTAAGCAGATTTCGGTCTTTGTGGAAAACAAGCCGGGCCATCTCGTTGAAATCGCCTCCGCTTTGGCGGGAGCGGGGATCGACATCCGCGCGCTCTCCCTCGCGGATACCGCGAATTACGGCATCCTGCGCCTGATCGTCAGGGAGCCGGATCAGGCCTACCGGGTGCTGCGTGAGCGGGGGCTCACGGTCTCGCTGACGGACGTGCTCGCGGTCGGCGTCGACGACCGGCCGGGCGGCATGGTGCGGGCGCTCTCCGTGCTCGCGGAGAAGCAGATCAGCGTGGAATATGTTTATGCGTTTATCGGCGGCACGGAGGACTGGGCCAAGGTCATCCTGCGTCTCGACGACAACGAGGCCGGCGCCGCCGCGCTGCGGGAGGCGGGCGTACGCATCCTGCAGCCCGAGGAGCTGTACCGGCTCTAAAGGGCGGGCGAGGCGCTGTTTTCTATAACACAAAACGGGCGGGGGCCCGTGCCGGAATGGCACGGACCCCCGCCCGTTTTTTTGAAGCCCGCCCGCTCAGAGCACGGCCGCGTAGCGGCGCTTGAGGGTCGCGAGGCGGCTCGCGTAGCTTTCCGCGTCCTTTTCAAGCCCCTGCGCGAGCGACTCCTGCAAAGAGGCAAGCTCGCGGTCGCGCTCCGCGAGCGCGGCGCCGCGCACCGCGGAATACTCGCTCGCGGCGTTTTGAAAGGCGCTCTTGACCGCCCCGCCGGAGAATCCCTTCGCCGCCATGACCTGCGGGAGCCGGCGCTCGGAGGTCCGGTTCGCGACGTAGGCGCTGCGCAGGTCCGCCGCGGCGTCCCCGGCGGTCTCCGCGCTCTTCCGGCCGTAGGTCTCCCGGCGGCGCTCCCCGGCGCCCGCGAGGGTCTCGTCCAAAAGCGCCTTTTGGTCGAGATACTCCCGATACTCCGCGGCGGAGCCTCCGGTATTTTTACCGGAGGTGACCGTCGTGAGGGAGGAGGTCTTCACAGAGCCGCCGGAGGCCTCCTTCGCGGCCTGATTCTCCAGATAGGCCTTTTTCGCGCCGAGCGAGGTGCCGTCCCCGGCCACGGTATCCGGGTGCCATTCGTTAAATTTCTTCAGCTTGTAGGAATAGGTCGACTTTTCCGGCTCGTCCTTCGAGCTGTGGGAATAGCTGTGCACGACGGTCTCTCTTCCGGTCGCGGGGTCGACCGTATGCGTCCCGCCGGTGGAATCCACCCAAGAGACCGGGTTGTTGTTCACTGTGATGGCCATGATCTTCTCCTTTTTTGCTCTTTTCCGTTCTGCCCGGGTCTTTTTTAAGAAGTTTGTCCTGCAAGGCGCCGCAGGGATATTCCCTGCGTTTCCGCCCATCTATTCAAGCGGAAATGCGGCGGCGGTTAAGACGCGACGGCCTGGGTGATGGATTTGACGTCGGAGGTGAAGAGCAGATCGTCGAAGGCCGCGGCTTTCACCGTGACGGTGGAGCCCGCGAAGGCCGAGACCGGGACGGAGACGGAGCCGCCGGTCACCTTGACGGCGGTGGGGGCGTACCTCGGGTCGGAGCCGTCGGTGGTGTAGAGCAGGGCGTCCGCGCCGACGGAGGCGATGTCCACCTCTTTTTCGGCGGCGACGTAGGCGAGCGTCGGGTCGGCCTGTTTCGCGCCCGCGGCGACGGCCGCGTAGACGCCGTCGGCCCTCGCGCCGAGGACGAAGGCGTCGTAGATGAACCGCCCCTCGAGCAGCGCGCCGTTGATGCCCGCCGGGTTCTCCTTGACAAAGTAGTCCTGCACCTTTTTCGGCTGGATCACGGCGTTTTTCTGCGTGATCAGGAAATAGCACTGCGCGCCGCCTTTTTGGAGATAGGTGTCGGGGACGACGACGACCTGCGCGCCCATAAAGGAGCCCAGCGCCCCTTTCGCGAGGATCTTTTTCCCGAGCGCCTCGACGCCGAGGAACTGACTCGCGAGGCGAAGCTGCCCAAAGCAGGTCCAGCCGATGAAGATGCTGCGGTTCTCGGCCGGCACGTTTTTGTTGCTCATCGCGACCATGCCCTCGGAGATCTTTTCGGCGATGTCGTCGGAATCGGGCGCCGCGGCGAGGGTTTTGACCGTCCCGGCGCAGTCGATAAACCGGCCCAGGGCGTATTGATCCATCTCCGGCACGGCCTGCTCGTTCATCTCGATGGCCAGCATCTTGGAGGCCTCCTTGCTGCCGACCTGCTCGGTGTTGTTGCCCTTGTCGATCGTGATGGAGAAGGAACGGTCCTTTTTGAGCATCAGCTCCTGGTAGGTGTCCTGAAGCTCGGTCGGCGCGCCGTAGCGGTTGACGCCGGTGCGCTGGTAGTTGTTGAGGGCCTGCGTGACCGGGGTGTAGACGTTGAGCGTCTTGACGCCGGAGAAATCATAGTCCTTGCTGGTGGCGCCGTCGACCACGGATTTGATCGTGAACGCGCTCGCGATCTCTTTGGCATACTTGGTTGCGAGGTTTACTGCCATAGTTTTTCCTCCTGTCGGTATGGATTGTGTCGTTTGGATGGATCGGATGCCGGGGGCCCTCCGTCACTCGTAGAGCAGCCCGTCGGCGAAGTCGTCGACCGGGCTTTCGGCGCAACTGCTTTTGGCCGGGCCGACGGAGGTCTCGCGGAGCATCTTCTCGACGCGCAGGAGCCGCAGGTTTTTTTCGAGCCGGTCGTTCTCGAGCCGGAGGTAGGCCTCGGTCGGGGTCTCGCCCCGCGAGGCGGCCTCCGCGAGTCCCTCGGGCAGCGGCTCGTTTTTAAATTTCGGGAAGCGCTCTAAAAAGCGCAGCCACGGCAGATCTCCGTCGTCGGAGAGGTTCCGTTCCGGCTCCGGGGCCTTCGCTTCCTTGCCGCCGACGGGGAATCCCTCCTCGGGAAAAATCTCCTCGTCGGTCATCGGGTTTTCATTTTCAGGCATCGCTTTTTTCTCCTTTCCCGCCGGCGTTTTCAATCGGGCGGTTTACGGTAACGGGCTTGCCCACGGCGGGGCATCTGGGGTTGGGGCAGCAGTATTCCGCCGTGGAGCAGGGCCTGCCCCCGGCGTCGGCGCCGGGGCGGACGCGCCCGATCCGCATGGCGGTTTTGCAGATGGAACAGAGCATGGGGATTCTCCTTTTTCAGAGACCGGCCGCCTCCGGACGGGCCGCCTCTTTTTCCTTGAGAAGGGCGGCCTGACGCTCCCGGAGCCCGGCGATCAGTTTGTTTTTGTTGTGGATGTATTTGTCGGGCACGCTTTCGAGGTAGGACACGGCGTCGGTCAGGACGCCGCTGCGGAAGAGGTTGTCGGCGGTCTGGACCTGCAAAAGCTCGCTCCAATAGTTCGCCTTGCCCACGTCGACCTTGAGGCCGAGCCCGTCGTAATCGACGAGGCCGAAATCCAGAAAGACCGAGGCCGGGCCGTCGCCGGGATCAAAGACGATCTCCCGCTCGCCGTAGCCGCAGCGCATCAGATCGAGCAGGATGCGCACGCTGTCCTCCCAAAACTGGTAATAGGAGAGCCTCTGCAGCTCGAGCGGGGCGGCCGCGGCCTCCTGCACGGCGATGATGGCGGAGGTGTTCTCCGGCCGCACGTTGCCGAGCGCGGCGTCGGAGGCGCCGAGGAAATCCCGCGAGTACGCGATCGTGCGCTCCACGAGCTCCAGCGCCTGATTGCTCATATCCGCCGCGCGGAAGGAGGAGGCCACGGCCGTGTTCGGGTCGCCCGCGACGCCGATGGCCTGCCCGACCTTGTTGGTCCATTCGCGGATCTTCGTCATGTCGTAAAAGAGCTTCGGGAAGGCGAGGCGCTTCTGGTGCTCCATGGCCATCGCCCAGAGCTTGTTGACGAAGATCTGGTTCGGGATGAGGCCGGTCAGGGAGGCCCTGCCGTGATAGCTGTTTTTGACCGGTTCCCAGTTCATCCACGCGACCGGGTAGAGTTTAAGCCCGGTCGCCGCGGGCGGATGCACAAAGCAGTCCCGCGTGGCGCGGCAAAACCATACGGTCCCGTCCTCTTTCCAGAGCCGGATCAGCTCGGTGCAGAGGTCGTTTTCCGTGTCGTAGTCCTCGTTCATGTACTGGGACCGGGTGTCCGGGCCGATGCGCTCCCAATCCGGGGAGCGGTTCGCCCTCGCCTCGGCGCGGACCTCCTCGGCGCTCCTGCGGCAGACGAGCAGCAGATAGGGCTGATCCTGGATCTCCCTGTCGTAGGGGTTGCCAAAGAGGACCTTGGTGTTGTCGAGGTTTTCGAGCTTGATCTCGCCGTCGGCGCCGCCTTTGGGCAAAAAGTGAAAATAGAAGCAGCCGTCGCCGTCGACCGCGCAGTTGCGCAGCATGTCGCGGGCAAGCGTTTTGGCCTTTGTGTTTTCGATGACCCGGTCGATCTCGCCGGTCAGGACGTCGGAGGTGAACGCGTTGTCGTCGGTGCGGCGTGCCGGGGTGAGGGACACGGCCACATCGTCGGACACGATGGTCGCGATAAAATACGCCACCACCCGCTTGAGAAAGTTGAGCACCGGCTTTTCGAGATCCGGCGCGTGTACGCCCTTCCACTGGTCCCCGATGTAGAAATCCTCGTTCTTCCGGACGTTGTCGTAGAGGCCGACCGCCCGGTTGTAGCCGTCCGCGCGGAGGTATTCCTCCCAGACCGTACCGGGCGCAATCCTGTTGTTCAAATCACCATCTCCTTATTTGTGTTTCGCCCGGAAGGGGAGGGCTCAGTCCTCCGGTTCCGGGCAGCCGTCATAGCCGAAGAGCGCCTCGTATTGCCTGCGCAGCTCCGGGGAGAGCGCCTCGCCCTCCGCGGGCGCCGCCCGCCCGTGGTCTCTCTTCGGCCATGAGAGCAAGACGCCGCAGAGCATCCCGAGCGCAAAACAGAGTGCTTCCATCCCGCACCGCCTCCTTTCTTTTCCGTGGAGGACGTCCCTGCCGGCCAAAAAATCGGATCGTTGGGACCGTCCCGGGGTTGTCCTCCCGCCGGCAAAGTCAGGGTAACGCCCGGAAACGGCCCGTTCTGATGGACTTCCTTTTTCCCCGCGGGCGTTTGGACGCCCGGCCGCTCGAGCGCGCCGAGGTTGTAGGCCACCTCCCGGCAGAAGTCGCGCCACCGACGGCGAGAATTTATCTTCTCCGGGCGCGCCGGTCAAAAAGGTTCCCGGCGAGGTTATTTTCGGGCTTCCTTTCCCCCCGGCCGCTCCAGCGCGCCGAGGTTGTAGGCCACCTCCCGGCAGAAGTCGCGCCGGTACTGATAAAATTTGTTTTCGCCGCACCAGCACTCCCCCATATAGCAGTAGGGGATCTCCTCGGTCAGGGAATCCACCACTTTTTTGCGGAGCTCCGCGCGGATCTTGTCGTCCGCGATGTCCGTGCCCACCGTGAGCATGGCCTGCTCAACCGCGCGGGTCAGGTGCTCGTCGAAGGCGAGCCCCGTGCTCAAACAGCGCTGCTTTCTCGGCTCATAGCCGCGGATCACGGCGAGCGCCAGCCGCTTGAGGTCGCAGGGCAGCGGCGGTTTTTTTAATCTCCGGCGCAGATAGGCCGGGTCCCGGCCGGGGCGGCCGGACGTTTGATCCATAAAGCTCATGTTCTGTCCCTCTTTCCGTCCTTTTTTGCGCGGAAGCCCGCGCCCTTTCGCGCGGGCCCGTTTTTTCCGGATCGGCGCGGCCGGTTTCCCGTCGCGGCGCGCCCGAACGGTTTTCCATATAAGAACCGGCGGCTCCCCGGGCCGCGGCGGTCAGTCCGCGCGGCCGTATCGCATCAGCAGTTCGGCCTGTTCGCCGAAGTCGTCCTCGGCGAGTTTGAGGTCCGGGGCGGGCCTGCCGGCGATAAAATAGCGGATCGCGTCGGGCGCGTGCGTGAGCTCGTGCGGCTCGGGCGCGACGTCGCTGGGGTCGTTTTGGTCGATCAGCAGGCCCGGCATCGTGCGGATCAGGTTTTGGCAGCAGGGGAAGACCTGCAGCGAGGGGGTGACGTTGCCGCGCTCGTCGGGCACCGGGCGCAGCCACTCCCGCAGCGCGAGCCATCCGGCGACGCGGCCGTTCTCCGCCTTGGAGAGAAAGATGCCGCGCTCGGCGAAGAGCTCCGCGACGCTTTTGCCGGTGTCCTGCCGCCGGTTCCACATGTCGGGCGGCGCCATCGAGCAGTAGACCGGCTCCCTTGTATTTTGCAAAATCAGCTCGGCGGCCCGGCTGATGATGAGGCCGCTCTGGTAGACCTCCCGGTAGACGTAGGCGCGTCCCTCGGGCGCCATGGCGATCCAGTAGCCGGCGAGCATGTCGAGCCCGTAGTCCATCGTAAAATAGCGCCGCCACTCCGCCGGGATTGGGAAGGGCGCGCAGACGTGGAGGTCCCGCCGCCATTCCGTAAAATACTGCCCCTCGAAGATGTCCCAGTCCCCGTCGAGCAGGGCGCGCTGCTCCTTCTCCGGCAGGTTGCGGAGCCGTTTGAGGTAGCCGGGGTCCTTCTCCATCAAAAAGGAGTTGTCCCTCGCCTTCGCCGGGATGAAAAGCCGCGTGCCCGCGCCGCAGTCGTGTACGGCGTCCGGCTCCCCGATGTCAAGGAAGCGCGACTTGACCCAGTGGTGCCCCACGCCGCCCGGGTTCGCGCTGGAGCGCACGGATTTCGGGAAATCGTTGGCCCCCCGGAGCCGCGAGATCAGGTAGAGGTACATGCCCTCGGTGAAATGCGTCAGCTCGTCGAAGCGGATCACGTCGTATTCGGAGGACTGGTAGCGGTAGACGTCGCTCTCGCTGTCGCAGTAGCCAAAATCGACGACCGAGCCGCCCCGGAACTTCCCGACGTGCTTTGAGGCGTTGTAGCGGTAGATCTCCCGCGGGTAGAGGTCGAGCGAGACGCGGATCAGCGACTTGTCGAGCTCCGGGTAGGTCCTGCGCAGGATGAGCTGCTTGCTCTTGGGGTACCGCAGCGCGTAGACGAAGGCGTCCGCGAGTTGGCCCCAGCTCTTCCCGCCGCCGGCGGCGCCACCGAAGAGCACCTCGTCCGCCTCCGCCTTCAAAAACCGCATCTGCTTCTCGGTCAGCAAAAGTTCAAGGTTCGTCATCCCTGTCCCCCCTGACCCGGACCTCGAGCCGGAAGCCGTCCTCCCCGGCCGCCTCCTTCTCCCCGATCCCGAGATATTTGCACAGCATCTCGAGCGCCTTCATTTTCTCGGCCGCTTTGAGGCCGCCCTCCGTCTCCGGCGGGGAAAACGCCATCTTCGCGATCTCCGCTAAGATCGCCTTTTCCGTCGGTTTTTGCTTGCCCATGTCGCTCGCCTCCGTAGTTGCGGCAATAGAACATATGTTCTATTGTAAATTTTGCGGGGACCGGGTCCTCCTCCCGCGGAAAGTCGCGCGGGACGATCTCCCGCTCTTCCGTAGGGATCAAAGGCGCCTCGTCCCATGGTAAAATTTTTGAATTAATTTTTTCCAAAATTTTTACCTCCCGACTCTTGACTATGCGAAGAAAAAATTCTAAAATAGAATTATCAAACGGCCAAAAACTTTTAAATTCCGGCCGCGGATCCAGTATATCAAGAAAAAATTCTTTAGTCAAGGAAGAAAATAAGAAAATATTCCTCATCTACCAAAACAGTCGCAGCGAATATTCTCACCGGAGGGCGGATCATCAATATGGAATTACTGGAACGAATTAAAATTCTTGCGGCGGAAAAGGGCGTCTCCCTTGCAAAAATGGAGCGGGAATGCGGTTTTTCCAAAAACTCCGTGATGAAATGGGACAAAAGCGTCCCGTCGGGGGAGAAGCTGCTGCGGGCGGCGCGCTATTTCGGGGTGTCGGCGGATTACCTGCTCGGCAACAGCAAATGCCGCGTGGCGTCCAGCGTGGAGCTGCCGGACATCTATTTTCATTTTTTAAAGGGCGCGCAGGAGCTCAATTTGACCGAGAGCGACATGGAGCTTTTGCTCGGCATCGCGAGCCGGTTCAAAAAGGAGGATGCCCGTTGAGCGGTTTCATCGACAAAGCGGAGTTGTACCGCCTTGTGGACGAGCGGCGGGCGGCGCTCTCCATCGGCGGGCCGGCGGACCCCTATGAGCTTGCGCGGCGCCTCGGCATCGCGGTCTCCTGTTATGAATTTGAATCCCGGCGCCTCTCCGGATTCCTGATGCGCGGGGAACATCATTCGGAGATCGTGCTCAACGCCGCGGGAGGCCCGGAGAGCCGCCGCTTCACGGCCGCGCACGAGCTGATCCATTACCTGCTGCACGGCGGAAAGCAGTATCTCTGCGCGGACACCGGCGTCTCGCGGGGGGCCGTCGGCGCGCTGGAGTGGCAGGCCAATCAGGGCGCGGCGGAGCTTTTGATGCCGTACCGCGTCTTTCTTCCTTATGTAAAGAACATACGTTCTATCCTGCTTTCGGACGAGCGGCGCGCGCTGCGCATGATCGCGAAGGAGTTCTCGGTCAGCCTGTCCGCGGCGGGGCTGCGCCTGCGGGAGCTCGCGCCGGAGTTCGAGCAGTACTGTTCCGGCGTCCCGCTCGAAGAGCTGCGGATCGTCGCGGCCTCCAAGGCGCAGACGGCCTCCCGGTCGATCGACGTCTGAGGGCGGGGGACGGAGAGACGCGGATATTTTTTGGTTGGAAGGCCGATAGACGGCTTCCCTCCGGCCCGTCGTTCGTTTGACGTCCGGGGCATGGGACCATCGCGGCGGTTCCGGTGACATATGGCGGTACCATGGCCCGGAGGCTCCGCAGCTCCCGTAATTCTTCCGGCTCATGGCCCGGCGGCTTCGCGGTCTTAAAAAACGTCCCCGCCCGTCTCTTGTTTTACGCTTGTAAAACGCGCCGTTCTGATGATCCCGGCGGCCGCCGCGCGGCGCGGGTATTTTTTCACCGGGCGCGGCCCGAGGTCGCGGGCGTCCTCCCCGGTATCCCGGATTTCTCCGGCCCGGATTCGGGCTGCCGGCCTTTCTCTGTTCCTCCCCGGCGCGCAAAAAAAACGGGGCGGGCGAATTTCGCCTGCCCCGTTTTTCTATCCGTGATTCAGTTTTCCGGCTCGGTGTCCGGGGCCGCCGGCCGCTCTTGCGCGGAGGCGGTCTCACCCGCGCCGGCGGGGATGTCTTCTCCGGAACCGGCCTCCGGGGCGCCCGCGGGCAGTCCCTGCGCGAGGGCGTCCATGACCGCGTCCGCGGAGAGGGCCTCTTCGCCCGGGTCCGGCGCGGCGGAATCTTTGGCCGCGGCGTCCGGTTCCGAGCCCTCCGGGAGCGCCTTGCCCTCCATAATGGCCTGAAACAGCCCGCCGCCGATCTTTTCTTTTTCGATCAGCAGGTTCGCGAGGGCCTCGAGCTTGTCCCGGTGTTTTTCGAGGATGATCTTCGCCTGATCGTAGGCGTTGTCGATAAAGCTGCGGACCTCGGCGTCGATGTCGGAGGCGACCTCGTCGGAGTAGCGCCTTCCCTGAGAGAAGTCGCGGCCGAGGAAGATCTCGTTCTCATCGGAGCCGTAGACCATCGGGCCGAGCTTCTCGCTGAAGCCGTAGCGCATGACCATGTTCCGCGCGAGGGACGTGGCGCGCTCGATGTCGTTGGAGGCGCCGGTGGAGATGTCGCCGAAGACGATCTGCTCCGCGACGCGGCCGCCGAGCAGGGTGCACAGCTGCTCCTCCATAAACCGGCGGGTGATGTAGTTGCGGTCCTCGGAGGGCAGGCTCATGGTGTAGCCGCCCGCGTAGCCGCGCGGCACGATGGAGATCTCATGTACGGAGTCCTGCGTCGCGCAAAAATAGGTGACGACCGCGTGGCCCGCCTCGTGGAAGGCGGTGAGGAGCTTATCTTTTTGGCTGACCTTGTGGGAGCGTTTCTCCGGTCCGGCGAGGACCTTGATCGTGGCGTCGCCGATCTCCGCCATGGTGATCGCCTTTTTTCTGCGGCGGGCGGCGAGGAGCGCGGCCTCGTTGGCGAGGTTCTCCAGATCCGCCCCGGTGAAGCCCACCGTGGATTTCGCGATGACCGCGAGGTCCACGTCCGGCCCGACCGGTTTGTTGTGGGTATGAATTTTTAAGATCGCCTCCCGGCCCACGACGTCCGGCAGGCCGACCATGACCTGACGGTCGAAGCGGCCCGGGCGCAGCAGCGCCGGGTCGAGGATATCGGCGCGGTTGGTCGCCGCGATCATGATGATGCCGGTGTTGGAGCCGAAGCCGTCCATCTCGACGAGCAGCTGGTTGAGCGTCTGCTCGCGCTCGTCGTGGCCGCCGCCGAGACCCGCGCCTCTGTGGCGGCCCACGGCGTCGATCTCATCGATAAAGACGATGGAGGGCGCGCTCTTTTTGGCCTGGTCAAACAGGTCGCGGACGCGCGAGGCGCCCACGCCGACGAACATCTCGACAAAATCCGAGCCGGAGATCGAGAAAAACGGCACGCCGGCCTCTCCCGCGACGGCTCTGGCCATCAGCGTCTTGCCGGTGCCGGGCGGGCCGACCAGCAGCACGCCCTTCGGGATTCTCGCGCCGAGCGAGTTGAACTGGTCGGGGCCTTTGAGGAACTCCACGATCTCCTGCAGTTCCTCTTTTTCCTCGTCGCAGCCCGCGACGTCGGCGAAGGTGGTCCTGCGGGACTCGTCGGTGACTTTATATTTGGCTTTCGCGAAATTCATGACCTTGCCGCCGCTCGTCTGCCGCATCATGTAGATCCAGAACATGGCCATCGCGCCGACGAGCAGGACCGTGGGCAGGATCGAGAACCACCAGGGCGTCTCGCCCACCGGCAGATAGTCCTGCTGCATCTTTGCCGCGGGCCATTCCGGATGCCGCTCCACGATGCCGCGCAGGTCGTCGAGAAAGACGCTGACGTTCGGCACGGTGTAGACGATCTCCGCCTCGGCGTCCGCCGGTTTGAGGGTCATTTCGCCGGTGCCGAGGTCAAGGGTATAGCGCTCGACGTTTCCGCTGTCGAAATAATCGAGGATCTCGTAATATTTGTAGGATGTGACCTCGGGCGTCTGGATTTTGGAAAACAGCACGGTCGCCAAAATCACGGCAAGCCCGATGGACGCATAAGAGATAACGCCCTTCCATTTGTTGCTCAAGGAATCAACTCCGATAAATTATTTTTTCGAATACACTTCGGGTTTCAGCACGCCGACATAGGGCAGGTTGCGGTATTTCTGGTTGTAGTCCATCCCGTAGCCGACCACATATTTGTCCGGGACGACGAAGCAGCTGTAATCCGGCTTGATGTTGACCTGACGGCGGTCGGGCTTGTCGAGCAGGGTGGCGATCCGGATCCCGTTGACGTTGCGCTGCCGGATGATGTTGGTCAGATAGGAAAGCGTAAGCCCGCTGTCGAGAATATCCTCCACGATCAGCACGTCGTAGCCGGAGAGGTCGTGGTCCAGATCCTTGATGATCTTGACGACGCCGCTGGTTTTGACCCCCGAGCCGTAGCTGGAGACGGACATAAAGTCGATCGAAACCGGAATCGTGATGGCGCGCAGCAGATCCGCCATAAAAATGACGGAGCCCTTGAGCACGCCCACCATGATGAGATTTTTGCCCTCGTAGTCCGAACTGATCTGACGGCCGAGTTTTTTGACCGCCTTCGCCAGCTCCTGCTCGGGGAGAAGGATCTCCTCGATATCGTCTTTCATGCACTCTTTCATTTCAACAACATCCCCCAATTTTTTTGATATCAGTTGCGCGAGGTTTTTATAACTGCGACGGTTCCGGTCTCCTCCGTGACCTTGGCGCGCCGGTCGGCGCCGAATCCCTCGATCCAGAGGACCCCGTCGTCGTCCGCAATCACGGCGACGGTTTTCCGCAGGTGAACCGGAACCCTCGTCTCGTTAAAAAGCTTTTTCAGCGTCTTGGTGCAGCCGGTGAGGTTGATCTGATCGCCCTCCCGGCGCGACCGAATCACCGCGACGCCATGAATTTTATCATAATCAAATGCATTTTTCAAAACATATTGATGAAATTCGTGTGAATTTTTAAAACAGGAGGCGTCCAATATGTGACATTCAGCGAATTTGCCGGGAATAAGCTCGGCGATCCCCTCCGAAAACGGCGATTCCGCGATCGTCTCGGCGGGGCGCCTGTCCTCCCGGCGGACAAGACCGCCCTTTTGAACGAAGTAGGCGTCCTTGGCGAGCTCCAGCTTGAAATCCTCTTTTCCAAAGCGGTCCGCGATCCAGACGACGCGCTCATATTCGCAGGGAAAGCCGAAGCGCCGCAGCATCTTGGCCGCCGCGCGGGCCCTGAGCGCCGGCTCCGCGAGGGCGAGCGTCTCGCCGTCGAAGCCGGTCGGGATCTCGGCGGTGTCGAGCAGCTCGTCCGAGAGGCCGTCGAGCAGATCCCGGTCCTGCCGCAGCTGGTCCGTCATGCGCAGGAACGCCCGCTCGAAGGCGGGGTTGATCTCCAGCAGGGCGGGTACGGCGCTGTGGCGGATGCGGTTCCGGGCGTAGTCGCCCGTCAGGTTGGAGCTGTCGGTGATGTAGGAGACGCCCTGCTCGGCGCAGAACGCCTCGATCTGGTTCCTTGTCGTCTCGATCAGCGGCCGGATGATGTCGCCGCGGACCGGCGGGATCCCGCACAGGCCCGAAAGCCCGGTCCCCCTCGCCATATTGAAAAGGAACGTCTCGACGCAGTCGGAGAGGGTATGCGCGGTGGCGATCTTCGTCCCTTTTCCCATGCGCCTGGCGCAGTGCTCAAAAAACTGGTAGCGCAGCTCCCGGCCGGCCTCCTCCTCGCCGAGGCGGTGCTCCCCGGCGTAGGCGCGGACGTCCGCGTTTAAAACGTGCAGTTTAACGCCGTACTCCCGGCACATCGACCGCACGAAGCGCTCGTCCCGCAGGCTCTCGGGGCCGCGCAGGTTGTGGTTGACGTGGGCGGCCTCAAGCCCGAGGCCCCACTGCGTCGAGAGAAAGCTCATCAGGTGCAGCAGCGCGGAGGAGTCGCAGCCGCCGGAGACGCCGAGCAGTACCTTCTCGCCGGGGCGCAGCATCCCGTATTTGGAGACGGTTTCCCTGACCCCGTCGAGGGTCAGTTTCGGAAACCGGGCGCCGTCCTGAGGTTCCATTGCATGCCGTCCTTTCTTGCGGGAAGCGGTCGCTTGTCCGTTTTTTCGTGAAAACAGGCCCGGCGGCCGCCCGGCCGCTGCGGACCTCCCGCGCTATCGGAAAAAATCAAAATTTATAAATTCTCCGCCCCGGCGGGGCTTAGCGCCACCGGTTTTGTCGAGGCGTCTTTCGTGCTCACGGTGTAAGGATGCCGGTTTCGCCGTAGCGGCTCCCGCGCCCCCGGGTGGTCGATTCCCTTATCGTATATCGTCACGACCGCCGGCTTCCATGCGCCCCCGTGCTCATGGACAGAGCGCCGCTTTCGCCGTAGCGCCTCCCGTGCTCACGAACGGAGCACCGGTTTTGCCGCATGGCCTCCCGTGCTCACGGGTGGTCGATCCCATTATCGTATATCGTCACGACCGCCGGCGCCCATGCGCCCCCGCGTTTATGGTGGGGGCGGCTCAGCCGTTTTCGGACTTAAAAAGCTCAAGGGAATAGAATTTTGTGAACTGCCCGTCCCAGCGGAGCTTGAAGGTGCCGGTCTCGCCGTGGCGGTTTTTTTCCACCATGCATTCCGAGATGTCCTCCTCCGGCGCGGGCTTGCCCTCCTGCGCGGAATAGTAGGATTCCCGGTAGAGGAACATGACCACGTCCGCGTCCTGCTCGATGGAGCCGGATTCGCGCAGGTCGGAGAGCATCGGCCGGTGCTCGGAGCGGGACTCCGTCGCGCGCGAGAGCTGGGAGAGCACCATCACGGGCACGTTGAGCTCCTTGGCCATCAGCTTGAGGTTTCTTGTCATCTCCGAGACCTCCTGCACGCGGTTGTCCGATCTTCTGCCGGAGGACATCAGTTGTAAGTAGTCCACGATCACAAGGTCGAGGTCGCGCACGCGCCGCAGCCTCGCCTTGATCTCCGGCACCGTGGAGCCGGCCGCGTCGTCGATGAGGATCGGCGCGGCGGAGAGGATCTGCGCGGACTCCGCGAGGCGCATCCAGTCGCTCTGGCCGAGCTCGCCGGTGCGCAGCAGGCGGCTCTCCACGCGCGCCTCGGAGGACAAAAGCCGCGAGGTGATCTGCTCCTTCGACATCTCGAGGGAGAAGATGGCGACCTTTTTTTTCTGTTTGAGCGCGATGTTCGCGGCGATGTTGAGCGCGAAGCTCGTCTTGCCCATGCCGGGGCGGGCGGCCAGCAGGATCAGGTCCGTGCGGTTGAAGCCGTTGATGATCGCGTCGAGGGCGGCGTATCCGGACCGGAGGCCGGCGTATTTGTCCCGGTCGGGGCCGGAGAGCTTTTGCAGCCGGTCGTAGGTCTCATAGATGACGTCCCGCACCGGGACGAGGCCCTTCGCCTCGCGGCCCTGCCGGATATCGTAGATGGACTGTTCGGCGGAGTCCAGGAGAACCCTGCCCTCGCAGCCGCTCTCCTTCGCCTCGCCGAGGATGTCCCCGGCCGCGGCGATCAGGCCGCGCAGGAGCTGCTTGTCGAGCAGGATGTCGATGTAAGCGCCGAGATTCCGCACGGAGGGCACGATGTCGGTCAGATGCGAAAAATAGACCTTCGCGTCCTGTTCGTTTTGAAAGACCTCGTCCTCCTTGACCGCCTCGAGCAGCGTGATGAAATCCACCGGCTCCCCGGAGGTGAACATCCGGATCATGACGGTGAAGATCGCCTTATGCTGCGGGCGGTAGAAGCTCTCCGGCTTCAGTTTGTCGATCAGCTCGGGCAGGGCGCCCGGTTCCACGAGCACGGCGCCGAGCACGCTCTGTTCCGCCTCGAGGCTGTATGGCATCTCCATTCCGAGGAGGTAGGAAGACCCTTTTTCCATAGAAGCTCACCTCGATCCCATTGCGATGACAGATTCAGCTCTCCACAACCAAAACATAGATGTTCGCGCTGACGCCGGAGCCGAGCTTGACCTCGGCCGTGTAGGTGCCGAAGGCCTTGATCTCGGTCTCCAAAACGATCTTTCTGCGGTCGATCTCGACGCCGTACTGCTCTTTGAGCCCGGCGGCGACCTCCGCGGCCGTGACGGAGCCGAAGAGCTTCCCGCCGACCCCGGCGCGCTCGACCCTGCGGACCGTCTTCTCATTGATCAAGACGGCGGTCTCCCGCGCCCTCTGCTTTTCCCGCTCGATCTTCCGGGCGGCCGCGTCCTCCTTGGCCTTGAGCTCGCCGAGCGCCTGCGGCGTCGCCTCGATCACAAGCTTTTTGGGGATCAGGTAGTTGCGGGCATAGCCGTCGGACACGTTCGTCAGATCTCCTTTTTTGCCGGAGCCCTTGACGTCCTCGATAAAAATCACTTTCATGGGGTATTCGCTCCTTTCAGAGTAAATCGTTCTTGTCGCCGCGCTTATTTCGCCGGATTTCGTCCCCGCCGCGGGCGTTTCCCTTTCGGCGAAGCCCCTTTTTGTCTTGACAAACGGCCGGAAAAGAAGCCCGGCCCAAAACCGTTTGGGGAATTTTATTCTTTCGGCCGCGTCCCGTCCGGCGCGGGCGCGGACTCCGCGCCCTCCGCGTGGCCCGAGGCGTTGTCGTAGTAATCGTCGATGGACTGG
>CAZAAR010000030.1:0-22599 GCA_964483415.1 uncultured Oscillospiraceae bacterium | reverse complement strand
CTTGACGTCGGTTTCCTCCGCCTTCGGCTCTGAAAACCTCCTGTCACCCCCGAAGAAAAACCGTGTTTCAGTTTTTTCTGAAACGTGGTTTTTTCATAGGGGGCTCTGCCCCCTCTTGACGTCGGTTTCCTCCGCCTTCGGCTCTGAAAACCTCCTGTCACCCCCGAAGGGGATGGCGGCCGATGGCTTTCGCCCGGCCGCCGGAGCGCGCGACCCGCTTGCCTTGATTTCTCAGGGAAAAGATGGTAGGATGGCGGTGGAAAACCGGCGCGGGCCGGAAGAACGGAGGAGACTTATGCGCAAGGCCGAATGGCTGTTTTTCGACATGGGGCATACGCTGATCGACGAGGACGCGGTCTGGGAAGAGCGCTTTCGCGGGTTGTCGGCGCTGCTCGGCGCACAGGGCCGGGACGTCTCCGCGGAGGAGGTCCGGGGCCTCACGCTGCGCTACGCCGCGGAGTTCCGGCGGCTGGTCGAGGACGTGAACCGTTTTTACGGCGTCGGCGACGCGTTCTGCTGCGACCCGGCGGACGGCTCCCCCTACCCCGGGGCGGGCGAGCTTCTGTCCATGCTCGCGGCGCGGCACCGGCTCGGCGTCATCGCGAACCAGATCTTTGGCGCGGAGGAGCGGCTCAAAAACTGGGGCCTCCGGGATTATTTTGAGATCGTCTGCTCCTCCGCGGAGCTCGGCGTCTCAAAGCCGGACCCCCGCATCTTTGAGATCGCGCTCGCGGAGGCCCATGCCGCTCCGGAGGACTGCTTCATGCTCGGCGACCGGCTCGACAACGACGTCGCCCCCGCGAAAAAGCTCGGCATGGGCACCGTCTGGGTACGGCAGGGCTTCGGGCTTTATCAGACCGCGCCCTCGCCGGAATACGAGCCGGACTATGCCGTGGAAAACCTCGCGGAAGCCGCGGGGCTCTTTCTCTGAGCGCGGGAGGGATGATATGGAAAGACGGGGCTTTTTCTCTTTGGCGGAGCGGCTGCGGGCGTCTCTTTACCCCGGGCGCTGCCCGGCCTGCGGAAAGATCCTCCCGGCGGGGTGCGACCTCTGCGCCGACTGCGCCGGAAAGCTCGAACCGGTGCCGGGCTGCCTCGCGGCGAAGCCCTCGGACGGCATGTACGCGCGCGCGGCCGCCGCCTATTATTACGCCGGCCCGGCGCGGGACGCCATCTCCCGCTACAAATTCCACTTCCGGAAACGCTACGCGGCCCTGATCGGAAAATGGCTCTACAAAGCGTATCTTGTGCAGTACAACGGGCGGAGCTTCGATCTCGTCGCGGCTCCGCCGGACGCCTTTGGCGGGGAGGAGCGCGGCCGTTTCCCGCACAACGCGGTCCTCGCGGAGATCTTCGCGCGGTACGCGGGCCTCGCGTTCGCGCCCGGCCTGCTCGTCAAGACCCGCCCGACGCCGAAACAGCACTCGCTCTCCGCCGAGCGGCGCTGCACGAACCTGATCGGCGCGTTCCGGGCAAGCCGCGACCTCTCCGGCCTGCGCATCCTGCTCGCGGACGACATCCTGACCTCCGGGAACACCGCGTGGTTCTGCGCGCAGGCGCTCAAAAAGGCGGGCGCGGCGGAGGTCTATGTGGTCACGGCCGCCGTGACCAGGCCCGGAATGGAGGAGGCGTTCTCCCGGCGGTAGCCTCATGCTCAAGCGATCCCATAAAAACGCGGCCCCGTGCTCAAACGCACGGGGCCGCTTCTTGTTTCGGTAAGGTTTGGCGCGCGGGGTGGTTTTCACGCGGGCGGCGGCGGGTTTCTGCGGGCTCCTTTAAGCCCTTTTCGACACGGACGCCGCGACCTCGGCGGGCGCCGCGTCTCCCGACGGAGCCGGACCCCCCTGCGGCAGCGCCTTTGGAATCTCCATACCCGTCACGGTGATCGCCCCGTCCTCCGCGGAGACGAGCACGGCTTGGAGCTTCTGCTCCGCGTGCTCAACGAGCATCGTACAGATGCGGTCCTCCACCTCCTTGCGGATCACGCGCACCAGATCGCGCGCGCCGCTCTTGCCGCCGAAAGACTTCGCCGCGATCGCCTTGAGGGCGGCGTCGTCGTAGGAGAGGGCGATGCCCTTCTCCTCGAGCGGCCCGCGCAGCTCCTCCATGCGCAGGGCGGCAATGCGCTCGTAGCCCTCCTTCGTCAGCGCGCGGAACACGACGATCTCGTCCACCCGGCCGAGGAATTCCGGGCGCAGAAAGTCGCTCAAAGCCTTGCGCACCTTCTCCTTCTCCGCGGAATACTCGGTCTGGTTGAAGCCGAGCGCGTTGTCGTGCCGGTCGCTGCCCGCGTTGGAGGTCATGACGATGACCGTGTTGGCAAAGGAGACCACCCGCCCGTGGGCGTCGGCGATCTTGCCCTCGTCGAGGATCTGCAGAAGGATATTCATGACGTCGGGGTGCGCCTTTTCGATCTCATCAAAGAGGACGACCGAGTACGGCTTGCGGCGGACTTTTTCGGTCAGCTGGCCGGCCTCGTCGTAGCCCACATAGCCCGGCGGCGAGCCGACGATGCGCGAGACCGCGAATTTTTCCATGAATTCCGACATGTCGAGCCGGATCAGCGGGTCGGTGCCCTGAAAGAGGCAGTTCGCGAGCACCTTGACGAGCTCGGTCTTGCCGACGCCGGTCGGCCCCACGAAGATGAAGGAGGCGGGCCTTCTGCGGGCGGAGATCTGCACTCTGGAGCGGCGGACCGCCGCCGCGACCAGATCGCAGGCCTCGTCCTGCCCGATCACCTTCGCCTTTAATTCCGCCTCGAGCAGGCCGAGCTTGTGCAGGTCGCTCTCCTGCACCTTGCTCGCCGGAATGCCGGTCCAGAGCTCGATGACGACCGCGAGGTCGTGTTCGGTCACCTCGGCGGCCAGCGCCGCGGGCTCGAGCCGCCGGTGCTCCTCCCGGAACTGCAAAAGCTCGGATTTGGCTTTGGCGAGCGTCTCGTAGTCGATCTCCTCGTCCTGCTCGAGGCCCGAGATCCGCTCCTCGGCCGCGCGGATCTTCTGCGCCGCGATCTCGTACTGCGCGAGCTCCTTGTTCGCGAGGGCCGCGCAGGAACAGGCCTCGTCGAGCAGGTCGATGGCCTTGTCCGGCAGGAAACGGTCGGTGATATAGCGCTCGGAGAGCCGCGCGCAGTTCTTCAAAATCGCGTCGCTGACGCTGACGTGATGAAATTTCTCGTAATTCGGGGCGATGCCCTTGAGGATCTGGAACGTCTCCGCGAGGGTCGGCTCCTCCACCGTCACGGGCTGGAAGCGGCGCTCGAGGGCCGCGTCTTTCTCGATATATTTGCGGTATTCGTTGAAGGTCGTCGCGCCGATGACCTGAATCTCCCCCCGCGAGAGCGAGGGCTTCAGGATATTGGCGGCGTTCATGCCGCCCTCGGTGTCGCCGGTGCCGACGAGACTGTGAATTTCATCAATAAAAAGGATGATGTTGCCCTCGTGCTTGACCTCGTCCACGAGCCCCTTGACGCGGCTCTCAAACTGCCCGCGGAACTGCGTGCCCGCGACTAAGGCGGTCAGGTCGAGCAGCCAGAGCTCCTTCTCCGCGAGCTTCGCCGGCATGTCGCCGGAGACGATCTTCTGGGCGATGCCCTCGGCGATGGCGGTCTTGCCCACGCCCGGCTCCCCGATCAGACAGGGGTTGTTTTTGGTGCGGCGGTTGAGGATCTGCACGACGCGGCTGATCTCGCGCTCCCGGCCCACGATCGGGTCGAAGCCGTTTTGCCTTGCCTTCTCCGTCAGGTTTTCGCAGTAGGCCGGCAGGTATTTGAGCTCGCGCTTCTTCTCTTTTTTCTCTTTTTTGGGGATTTTTTTCTCCTGAGCAGGGGCCTCCCCGGCGGCGGCGGGCATGTTGCCGCCGAAAATGCCGTTGAGAAACGGGAAAGACTGCGCGCCGCCGGGCTGGAAATCGTCCTCCCCGTTGTCCTGCATGGCCTCCATCATCTGGTCGCTGATGGCGTCGAGCTCGTCACCCGAGATCCCCATTTTATTCATCAAATCGTCGACCGGCTTGATGCCGAGCTCCCGCGCGCACTGCAGGCAGAGGCCCTCGCTGGTCGTCTTGCCGTTTTCATCCAGGTGCGTCATAAAGACAACGGCGATTCTTTTTTTGCACCTTGAGCAAAGCATATTGTTCATTCCAATCCTCCGATGGGAACCTAAAGTATCATTTCTTCCTAATAGGATAACCGAATTTTATGAATAACGGATGAAGAAACCGTATGCTTTTTTAAAAGCATGGGGAACCGTCCGCTCTTTTTCTGTTTGAGCCGGGGCCGGGCCGCGCCGCGGGGCAAAGGGCGCCGCTCCCCAAGACGGAAAGCGGCGCCGCAAATCTGTTTCGGCAGGCCGGAAGCGCGGGGCGCTATCCGTCTTTCTTCTCTTTATAGACCTTGTAATACCGGTAGGCCGCGTAAAGCATAAACGCCAGCAGCGCGAAGAAGATGCCGTCGCGCACGATCTCCGGCAGATTGGGGAAGAAGGTGACGAGGAACGCCGCGGCGTAATAGAGGAAGGTGCCGACCTTGCCGTACCATTGGGCCGAGACGACCTGCCTCTTCTCTCTATATATGCGGATGCCGCCGACAAAGATCAGCACGTCTTTCAAAATAAAGCCTGCGACGGCCGGCCACAGCGCCGGGTGCCGCGCCGCGAGGCTGACCGACACGGTGATCTGCGTCAGTTTATCCGCGAGCGGGTCGAGCACCTTGCCAAGCTCGGTGATCTGGCCAAACTTCCGCGCGATGACGCCGTCGACGACATCCGTAAGGCCCGAGACCAGCAGGATAACCGCCGCGAGGTGATAGTCCGCGATCTTTTCCGCCCGAAGATAGACAATCAGGAATACGGGGATCAACAGCAGCCGGAACACGGACAGGATGTTCGGGATGCTGAAGATCTCCTGCCGCACGCGCCTCATGGCAGGATGGGCGCGGCGCCGACGACGTCATACACCCATCTGAAAAGAACCGTTTTGGCGAGCGTCTGATCGGAGAGGAATACCCATTTCCCCTCCCAGAACAGCTTCGCGATGTTGACCGCGAAGGCGAAGACGCAGACCCGGAACGCGCCCTCCACGAGGCCGAGCACGAAGCCCAGAAATCCGTCCGTCCCGCCGAAGACCGCGTTTTTTCGGATGCCGCGGACCCTTCCTTCGATCACATGCAGGAAAAATAAGAGGAGCAGCATCGCCGCGACAAACAGGATCACCCGCAGCAGCGGGCGCAGAATCGGCTCGAGCAGATACGCCATCAGCGCGTCCGGCAGGACCTCCCCGGATTCCGTGACGGCCGTCCGCATCGTGCCGTCCGCCGCGCCGCCGATCTTGAAAACCAGAAACACGAACGCCGGCAGGCCGGAGAGCGATCCTTCTATATTACTTAGGAAAGCCGCCGATTGTCCGGCGGAAGACGCGGGGCCCGCGGTCTGACTGGTCAGAAGCGGCCTTACGACGCCGCTGAGGATCCATTCCGCGCCGATCCGGCAAACGATCACGGAGAGCACGACGGCGGCCATGCCGCCCGCGATCCGGATGAACGAATCGCTGAATCCGTATTTGGTTCTCCGGATCACCGCCGTCAGAAAGAGGATCACAACGGCCGCATCGTAGGCAAGGGCCATATAGGTGATGTTCATGCAGTTCCTCCTATTCTGTCAGTTTCTCCGCCCGATAAAAATGTCAGGCGGGCGAGCCCGTCTCCACGGCGCAGAGCGTGCTTCCGGTCACCGCGTAGAACCCGCCGTTCACGAGCGCGAGCTTCATGGCGCCCTGCTCCGCCGCAGAATACGCGAGCATCGAGCCGTCCGTGCCGAAGACCGTCAGGTTCCCGGAGCAGTAGACCGCCGCCCGCTTGGCGTCGCAGCAGCACGCGGCGAGCTTCCCGGCCACGGAGGCCGAGGCCCTCTCTTTCATTTCCTTTCCGAGAAAGACGAGCTTGCAGCTCCTCGTCTCCGTGTACTTGTCAAAAAGCAGGACCGTCCCGTCGCCCCCCGGCGGGCACAGGTAGGCCGCGAGCTCCCCGCCGTAGCGGTAATAGCCCAGAAGATTCCCCTTGGCGTCGATCTCGGCGGCCTGATTGTCGCAGATCACGCGGACGCCGCCGCCCGTGAAGGAGAGCCCGATCACGGCGGAGCCGTCAAAGCGGCGCTGCGCGAGCTCTTCGGAGGAATCGGCCGCGAACAGATGGACGGCCGAATAGATCTCCCCGCCCGAGGCGTAGACCGAGGCCGCCGCGACGGTCCTGCCGTCCGGCCCGACCGAGGCCGCCACCACGTACTCCTCCGCGGGAGACCATGTGAAGATCTCCTTGAAATCCGGGTCGTAGACCGTCACCTGAGAGGCATAGCGCTGCGCGCCGGTCACCACGGTGAGAAACCCCTCCCCGGAGAGGGAGGCGGCGATGATCCCATAATCGTAGGTCCGCTCAAAGAGCACCGCCGTGCGGGTGCGAACCAGCAGCTTGGTCCCGCCGCGGTCGTAGACCAGCAGCCGCCGCCCGGAGGCCTCGGCCGAGGGCGCGGTCATGCCGTGCTGCTCATACAGGAGCTCCCGGCCGCCCGTCGAATAGAGGTAGACCGCCGTATCGGTCAGGATGCCGACGCTCCCGCCCCAGTCGAACATGGAGACCGTGGCGTCGCCGGAAAATTCCGCCGGAAGGCTGCCCCCGCCCGAGGCGGCGGAGGCGATCAGGTCGCCCGCGACGCCGAGAAGGTCGTTTTCCGCCGCGAGAAAGACGCCGACGACGGCCAAAATCGTAATCACGCCCGCCGCGATCAGTCGGGCAAACCGCCGCGCCGCGTATTTTTTCCTGCGTTTCTTATGCGCGGCCTCAAATTCCGAGACCTCTTTTTTGGCCATGCCCGATCCTCCCTCCGGCAAAATGGGGTGGGTCACTCCCTGCGGAACGCGGCGGAGCGCAGCAGCGCCGTGCCGATCGCGGCCGAGAGCACCGCCGCGACCCCCGCCTCCACAAGCCCGCTGCCGGTGACGATCGCGCGGATCGCCGTCAGCAGCGTTTCATAGGCGATGTCCTTCACGGCCGCGTAGCTGCGGCCGAAAAAGAGATAGATGCCGCCCATCACGAAGATCGTGTTCGTCATCGAGCCGACAAAGCCGGCCGCCGCGCAGGCGACGGGCCGCTTGACCTTGACTTTCGTCAGCGCGGAGAAGACGAGCGCCGCGAAGACGCCGATCAGGACGCGCGGCAGCAGCGCGACCGCGAGCGCCCAGAGGCTGCCCTTTTCGCTGCCGAGCACCGGCACGAACGGCGAAAACACAAAGGAGGAGGCGTTGGGCGTGACCGTGTTTTTAATGAGGCTCGTCAGGCCGAACACGCCGCCCAGCAGCGCGCCCCGCTTCCAGCCGAAGAGGATCGCGCCGAGGATGACCGGGATATGGATGGTCGTCGCGTTGATCGGCCCCAGCGGGATGTACCCGAGGAAAGGCACCGCCGACATCACCAGAATCACGGCGATAAACAAGGCCGTTTCGGAAAGCTCTTTCGTTTTGTTTTTATGTCCCACCGGTCGCCCCTCCCCAAATTTCAAAAATATATTTTATAATTATACTCTTATATCCTTTGTAAATCAAGAGACGGCCGCCGTGCGCATCAGGCGCTCGGTATGCGCGGCGAGCGCCTGGTGTTCCGGCCGCTCGAGGCGCGGGTCCGTGTCGAGCAGCTCCGAGGCGGCCTGTTTCGCGAGCTCCAGGAGCTTCATGTCCTTGGCCATATCCGCCATCTTGAGCGTGGGCAGGCCGTGCTGCCGGAAGCCGAAGAAGTCGCCCGGCCCCCGCATCCGCAGGTCCTGCTCGGCGATCCGGAAACCGTCCGCCGTTGAACAGAGGAGCCTCAGGCGCTCCCTGGCCTCCGGGCTTCTGGTGCCGGAGACGAGGATGCAGTAGCTCTGCTCCGTCCCCCGCCCGACGCGGCCCCTCAGCTGGTGGAGCTGCGAGAGGCCGAAGCGGTCGGCGTCCTCGATCAGCATGACCACGGCGTTTTGCACGTCCACGCCGACCTCGACGACCGTGGTGGAGACGAGCACCTGAAGCCGGTTCTCGGCGAAGGCGCGCATCACGCGCTCCTTCTCGCCGGGCTTCATTTTGCCGTGCAAGAGGCCCACGCCGTACCCGGCGAGCTCCTGTCCGGTCAGCCGCTCGGCGAGATCCGCGGCGGCGGTCAGGCCGAGGTTCTCCTCGCTCTGCTCGATCAGCGGGCAGACGATGTAGCTCTGGAGCCCCCGGTCGGCGAACCGGCGGATGAAGCCCATCGCGCGGGGCAGCAGGTCCGGCTCGATCAGGTAGGTCTTGACCGGGAGCCGGTTTTGGGGCATCTCGTCGAGTACGGAGACGTCGAGGTCGCCGTACATCACGAAGGCGAGCGTGCGCGGGATCGGCGTCGCGGACATCACGAGCACGTGCGGCGACTTCGCCTTCTCCATCAGCGTGAGCCGCTGGCGCACGCCGAAGCGCTGCTGCTCGTCCGTCACGGCGAGGCCGAGCTCCCGGAAGTTGACGCCCTCCTGAATCAGCGCGTGGGTGCCCACCGCGACCTGCGCAAGCCCGGAGGCGATGGCCGCGCGCGCGGCCGCCTTCTGCTTCTCCTTCATCGAGCCGGTCAGCAGCGCGACGCCGACGCCAAGCGGAGCAAACCATTTTTCGAGCGTCTCGGCGTGCTGGGCGGCGAGGACCTCGGTCGGCGCCATCATCGCGCACTGGAGGCCGCTCTGCACGGCCTCGTACATGCAGGCGGCCGCGACCGCCGTCTTGCCGGAGCCGACGTCCCCCTGCACGAGCCGGTTCATCGGCACGGATTTCGCCATATCGGCCGTGCATTCGGCGATCACGCGCTTTTGGGCGTCGGTCGGCGCGAAGCCGAGCGCGCCGAAAAACGGCCGCAGGTCGCAGGGGCGCACCGGGATGCCGGCCGCCGCGCGGTTTTTGCCCTTCGCGAGCGAAAGGCCGATCGAAAATTCAAAAAACTCCTCAAAAATGAGCCGCCGCTTGGCCCGGGCGAGCGTGGCGGCCGACTCCGGAAAATGGATGCCGCGGACGGCCTCCTCCTTTGAGCACAGAAAATATTTTTTGAGCACGGCCTCGGGCAGCTCGTCCGGAATCCGGCCGCCGCAGGCCTCGAGCGCGGTCCTGACGTTCGCGGAGACCATCTTCCCCGAGAGGCCTTCGGTCAGCGGGTAGCGCGGCAGATACCCGCTCTCCTCCGCCGGAAAAATTTCGGGCGCGGTCATCTCCCCGCCGGTGAAGCGCCTTGAAAAGACGCCGTAAAAAATATATTCCTTGCCGATCTCGAGCGCGTCGACCGCGTATTTCATGTTAAAAAAGGTCAGCAGCAGGTCCGCGCGGCCGTCGACGGCGCGCACCTTCGAGACGGAGAGCCCCCTGCGGATGCGCTGCTCCGGGGTCTTCGCGTCCACCAGGGCCCGGATCGCGCAGAGCGTCCCCTCCTCCGCGTCGGAAATGGACACCGGAGAAGTGAGGTCCACATAGTCGCGCGGGTAATGTTCGAGCAGGTCCCCGACCGTAAAAACGCCGAGCCTGCCGTAGAGCGCCGCCCGCTTTTCGCCGACGCCCCTGATGTACCGGATATCGGATTCGGGCGCGAGATCCATGCCGGGACCTCCTTCCATAAATTCCTTTATTTTATTTTACCGCAAAGCGCGCGGAAAGTTAAGAGGGATTTTGTAAACGGACGCGATTCCGTTTTTTCTTCAAAAAAAGGGGCGCCGCGTTTTTGCAATTTTTTGGTCTTGATCGGCGCGAAAAATTCATTATAATGGAAGCAGAACGGGACTTATGTGTTTGGAAGCGGAATTTCTCCGAAAGGGGAGCCGCGACGGAGATCAGGAGATACGAGGCGTTCCTCGCCGTCGCGGAGCGCGGATTTTATTGAAAAGGAAGCGAGCAGGATGGAATTCATCGACCCTTCGGAAAAAGCGAAGGAAGGCGAACCGCTCCGGCAGATCCGGGAGATCGGAAACCGGCAGGCGGAAAAGCTCCGGAAGATCCGGCGCTCCAAATCCGCGATGTTTCTTTTTTATACGGCCCGTCTCGTCTGCCGGGCGGCGATCTTCCTCTCGGCGTCTCTGGTCTACCTCACGGACAAGACCGTGTTGGCGAGCCTCGTGACCGCCGATTTTTTCGGCGGGTTCGGCCTTACGCAGGTCCTGTGGATCGTGCTGATGTCCGGCATGATCCTCCACCTGCTGCCCGGCGCCTTCGTCACCATGGGCGGAAAAAAGAGCCGGAAGTCGGCCTACGCGGTCCCGGAGGAATCCTTCGATGCCGCCGAACTGCACCGCTTCGTGCAGGTCATGAACGTCAAGGCGTGGACCGTCATGCTGATCTGGCTCTGCTTCAACAGCGTCTTCGCCCTGCTCTATCTGCTTGACGTGATCGGCGAGGCCGAGATGGTGATGCTAATGTTCTTCTACTTCCTCTCCGACCTCGTCTGCATGATGGTGTTCTGCCCGTTTCAGACCTTCGTCATGAAGAACCGCTGCTGCGTCAACTGCCGGATCTTCGACTGGGGCCACTTTATGATGTATACCCCGATGCTCTTCATCAAGAGCTTCTTTAGCTGGAGCCTGTTTTTTACCGCGTGTATCGTGCTGATCCGCTGGGAATATACCTACGCGGCCCATCCGGAGCGCTTCTGGAGCGGCTCCAACGCCGCGCTCCGCTGCGAAAACTGCGCGGACCGGCTCTGCCGCGTCAAGGCCCCGCTGCGCGAGATCTACCGCCACATCGAGGAGAGCGTCGTCCCCGGGGGGCTCAAACCGAAGCCCGATCAACCCCCCGCCTCCAAAAAGACGGGGCCCGGGAATTCCTGAGCGGGGCGCCTCCCTTTTGAGCACGCGGCCCGGACGCCGTGCTCGGGCGGGGCGCGCGTGCTCATGAGCCGCCCCGGAGGGGTAAGGAACGGAGAGCCCGCGCTCCGCGGGCCCTTTGGCTCTCTGCCGGTTTCCGCGGGACTTGACGGAATCTTCCCGGCGGCGGAGAATCGGCATCCCCGGGCCGGGCTCCGGCAAAAACAGAAAAAAGGCGCGGGACCCCGAATCGGGGCCCCGCGCTCCGCGTTTGACGCGGCGCTCAGACTTTTTCAAAGGAATCCGAGCAGCACAGATCCGCCCGGTCGCCGAAATCATACTCCCTCGTCCAGCGCAGGTGACGCCGCAGCGCCCCGTAGCCGGAGTGGACGGTCTCGCAGGCGATTTTCACAAGCTCCGGCCTGCCCAGCGCGGCAAAGGCCCGCGCGTAGGGGCATTCCGTGACGCTGCGCACGAGGCTGCCGTCCTCCTCGGAGAACGCGGCCTCGTAATCTTTTTGCACTTCCTCCTCGAGCGCGCGGCGGATCTTTTTATAGGCCCCGAACAGGAGGCCGTCCAGCCTGCCCCAAAGCGCCGCGGCTTCCGTTTTCTCCGCGGAAAAGCAGGCGAGGGCGGCATGGAGGGCCTCCGCCTCCCGAATCCCCACGCCCCGCAGCGCCTCATAGGCCGCGACCGCCGCCGCCGCGAAACACTGCTCCCGCGAAAGGCTCTCCGGCGCGCCGAGCTTCCCCGCCGCCTCGGCGTAATAGCCGCCGAACAGCGGGGCGGCCTCCTGCGACCCCGACCTTCCGTCGAGATATTTTTTCAGTTCCGCCAGCGCGGATTCCGCCGGCCCGGATCTCCCCGGAATTCCGATCCCCTCATTCATCTTTTGTCCCTCCTGATCGACAGCCGAAATTTGTCCCGTATCTTCATACCAATATGCGGCTTTTACAACCGAAATGAATAAAAAGCCCTCCTTCGGCAAAAGTTTTTGCTGAAGGGGGATTCCGTGCGCCGCCCTTTTCCCCCGGCTCCCGCATTTTGTGAAAAAAAACGGCGGGACGCGTCCCGCCGCCCAAAACTTCCGGAAACTCCCAAAGTTTTGGGCGTTTCGATTGTGTTTCTTCTTTTTGTCTTATATAATGAGAGGCGGAAATTCTCAAATTTTTGGGGGCGGGAAAATGGCGACTTCGGCTGATTTTATTGAATACGTCTGCGACCAGATCAAAGGCCCGTGGGAAATCCGCTATCGGAAAATGTTCGGCGAATATATGGTTTACGTCAACGGGAAGCCGGTTCTTCTGGTCTGCGACAACACCGTGTATGTGAAAAAACTCGAGGGCCTCGCACAGCTTATGCCGGGGGCGGAAACCGGGTTCCCCTATCCGGACGCGAAGGAACATTATCTGCTCGACATCGAGGACCCCGAGCTCTGCCGGGAGGTCGTCGCTTTCCTTGAGCGGGTCACCCCCTATCCGAAACCGAAGAAAAAGCGGGGAGGGTGATCCCCGCGCGGCGGATTTTCGCGCGGCGGAAAATGGGTTCCGGTGAAAAAAGCGCGCCCGCGGGACGCGCATAAAAGCGGCGGGCCGCGCCCCGCCGGATCTTGTACAAGGCGAAATTTGCGTTATAATAATAATCGGATTTTTATTTTATAGCATATGGAGGCAATTCTATGGGACTTTCATACAGACCCGCCGCCCGGGAATCCGGCGTGCCCGGCCCGAAAAACCTGATCACCGACGTGCCCGGCGTGCTGGTGGGGCATTCCACGATCGCCACGGACGAATATAACACCGGCGTCACCGCCATCCTACCGCGCTCCGGCAACCTCTACGAGCACAAGGTCGCCGCCGGGTGCCACGTCATCAACGGCTACGGCAAGAGCGTCGGCCTCATGCAGATCGGCGAGATGGGCACGGTCGAGACGCCGATTTTGCTGACCAACACCTTCTCCGTCGGCGCCTGCATGGACGCCCTATTTAAATATATGGTGAAAACCGACCCGGAGATCGGCGGCGAGGTCGGCACCGTGAACCCGCTGGTGCTCGAGTGCTTCGACGGCTATCTGAGCAACATCCGGGGGTTCGCCGTCTCGGAGCAGAACGTGCTCGAGGCCATCCATGCCGCCGGGCCGGACTTCGAGGAGGGCGCCGTCGGCGCGGGCCGCGGCATGAACTGCTACGAGCTTAAAAGCGGCATCGGCTCCGCGTCCCGCGTCGTCGCGATCGGCGGGCGGGAATTCACCGTGGGGTGCCTTGTCAACACCAATTTCGGCAGCATGTGCGACCTGCGCGTCTATAACGACTTCTGCGGCGGGGAACTCGCGGAGAAGGCTGGCGAGCCGGACAAGGGCTCCATCATCATCCTCCTCGCGACGGATCTGCCGATGAGCAGCCGCCAGCTCTGCCGCGCCTGCCGCCGGGCGCAAAACGGCATCGCGCGCACCGGCTCCTACACCGGCAACTGGAGCGGCGACATCGCGGTGATGTTCTCCACCGCCTATGACCTGCCGCACACGACCGACGACTATTTCACGCAGATTACCTCGATGCACGAGACCGCGATGAACACCGTATTCCGCGCCGTCACCGAGGTTGTGGAGGAGAGCATCCTGAGCTCCCTGCTGCACGCGCCGCGCGTCGAGGGCTGGAACGGCAGCGCCCGCGAGAGCCTGCGCGAGCTGCGGGACTGCGAAGCCTATGTCTCCCAAGAGGCCGCGGAGTCCCCCCGGGAACAGCCGCGCGGCGGCGCGAATCCGTAACCGCTCCCGCCGGATGGCCCGTTTTCCGCCGCTCCCTTCGGCGTCCCGGAGAATCTCTTTTCCACGCGCTCTCCCCGCCGAAACGCGGGTTTCCAAAGGGCCAAAAACGATCCCGGCGCCCTTTCGGGGCGCCGGGATTTTTATGCGGCCGCTTTTCCGCAAAAGGCGGAATGCCGCCGCGGAGGTGGAATCCTCCCGCCCGGAGTTGGGCTTTATTTTTGATAATCGCTGCCCTGCACGACGCCGTTCTTCGCGAAACAGGAGCGGATCGCGTTGAGGACGCCCCGCTTATCGAGGCACCACCGCGGCGCGATCAGGTCCGCCTTTCCGCATTCCCCGGTCAGGCGGTGGACGGCCATTTCGGGCGGGATCGCCCGCACGCACATGGCGAGCGCATGGACGTACTCCTCCAAGGTCATCGCCTCGAATTTGCCCGCCTCGTAGTCCGCCGCGAGGTCCGTGCCCCGCATGACGTGCAGGAGCTGGAACTTGACGCCGTCGGCCCCGCTCTTGCCGATATACGCCGCCGTTTGCGCCATCTGCTCCGGCGTCTCCCCCGGCAGGCCCAGAATCATGTGCGTGATAACCGTAAGGCCCGCGGCCTTCAGGCGGCGAACCGCGTCGTCGTAGACTTCGAGCGGATAGCCCCTGCGGATGGTGTCCGCGGTCGCCGGATGGATGGTCTGGAGGCCCAGCTCCACCCAGACCGGCTTGATCCGGCAGAGCTCCGCGAGCAGGGCGACCGTCTCCTCGGGCAGGCAGTCCGGCCTCGTCGCGACGGAGAGGATTAAAATATCCGGATGGGAGACCGCCTCGGTGAAGATCCGCCGCAGCTTTTCGAGCGGCGCGTAGGTGTTGGTATAGCTTTGGAAATAGGCGATGTAGCCCGAAGTTTCCCCCTTGCCGGCGACCCGCGCCTTCGCGCGCCCGATCTGCGCGGCGACGTCGCCGGTATAAGGCTCGGCAAAATCCCCCGAGCCGCCGAGGCAGAAGATACAGCCCCGCGTCCCGAGCGTGCCGTCCCGGTTCGGACAGGTCATGCCGCCGTCCAGCGCGAGCTTCCACACCCGCCCGCCGTATTGTTTTTTGAGCTCGCCGCCGATGTCGCGGTACCGATACACGGGATTCCCCCATTCATATAAAGTAAAAATCCGCCGCGAAAAATGAGAAAGCGTCCCCATCCAAAGCGGCGGAAAGTCTCCGCCGGGTCCAAAAACCTGCCGTGTCTCCCCCGGTCCGTAGGGAATTTTTTTCTGCCCGCGCCCGGCGGAGATGCCGCCCGGGCGTTCCTTTTTTCCGGGCGCGTGGTTCTGTCTATAAAAGCCTTCTTCCGGAAAGGACGCGGAGGCCGGGGGCCATCCCGCCTCAGACCCGGCCGTAGAGCCTCGCCATCCGCGCCATCTTCGCGGAGAGCTCCGGCGTCAGCATATCGGGCAGGAGCCGCCAGCGCCAGTTTCCGCCGAGGGTGGCGGGCGTGTTGACGCGGGCCTCGCCGCCGAGCGCGAGCCAGTCCTGCATCGGGATCACCGCCAAGTCGCCGACCGAGCGAAGGCAGGCCCGGATGATCGCCTCGCGCAGCGGCTCCTCCCGCGGCGCGCCGAGGTATTCCCGCGCGTAGGCGAGGTCCCCGGGCGAAAGGGAGGCCTCCCAGCCCAGCAGCGTGTCGTTGTCGTGCGTGCCGGGGTAGACGGCGCAGTTTCGCGGAAAGTTATGCGGCAGATAGCCGCTCTGCTCCCGGGCGTCGAAGGCGAACTGCAACACTTTCATGCCCGGAAAACCGCTCTCTTGAAGCAGCGCCCGGACGTCTTCGGCGAGAAACCCGAGGTCCTCGGCGATGAAACCGAAATCCGGCAGCGCCTCCCGCGCCGCCCGGATAAAATCCATGCCGGGGCCTTTCTCCCAGACCCCGCGCTCCGCGGTGCGGTCCTCCGCCGGAATGGAATAGTAGCCGGCGAGCCCGCGGAAATGGTCGACGCGCACGGCGTCGCAGAGCTCGGCGGCGTGCCGCAGCCGGCGCTTCCACCACGAAAAGCCGGTTTTTTGGTGATACGCCCAGTCGTAGAGCGGGTTGCCCCAGAGCTGCCCGGTCGGGGAGAACGCGTCGGGCGGCACGCCCGCGACCCGCGTCATGCGCCCCTCCGCGTCGGTCTCAAACAGCTCCGGGCGCGCCCAGAGCTCGGCGGAATCCGGCGAGACGTAGATCGGCAGATCGCCGATAATCCGGACGCCGTTCTCCTTTGCGAAGGCGTGCAGGCCGTCCCACTGTTCGTAAAATAAATACTGGAGCTTCTCCCAGAAGCGGATCTCCCCGGCGAGGCGCTCCTGCGCGGCGGCGAGGGCCTCCGGCTCCCGCTTTCGCAGCGGCGAGGGCCACTCGGAGAACGCACGCATGCCGTTTTCTTCTTTGAGCGCCATAAAAAGGGCGTATTCCGGGAGCCAATCGCCGTGTTTTTCCAAAAAGGCGCAAAGCTCCGGCTCGCCGTCCGGGAGGCGGTCCGCCGCCTTTTTGAGCACGGCGAAACGGTGCTCAAAAAGGGCGAGGTAATCCACGGCGCCCGGAGACCTGCCGAAATCCTCGCGCTCAAACTCTTCCCGCCGCAGCAGCCCCCGTTCGCGGAGCAGGTCGAGGTCGATCAGGTAGGGGTTCCCGGCGAAGGCGGAGACGCTCTGATAGGGGCTGTCGCCGAAACCGGTGGGGCCGAGCGGCAGGATCTGCCAGATCCGCTGTCCGCCCTCCGCCAAAAACCGGATGAACTCCCTCGCCGCGGCGCCCGCCGTCCCGATCCCATAGGGGGAGGGCAGGCTCGACACCGGCAAAAGTACGCCGCACGCCCGCATGAAACCCCGCCTTTCTTTTGGACGAGAAGCTCCCGCGCAGGATGTCTTAGGGGGAGTTCTCTTTTTTGTTCCTATCTTAGATATACTACGCGGCCGTGGAAATTTCAAGAGAAGCTTGTTTCTCCCGCGCGAATCGGCGGGAAAACCGCCGCGCGAATCTTCGCGGGCCGCGCCGGTCCCGCAACTTTCCGCTTGAATTTTCGGCCCGGCTATGTATAATAAAACTATGCGCCGGTATGATGGAATTGGCAGACGTGACGGACTCAAAATCCGTTGGCTTTAAACCCGTGTGGGTTCGAGTCCCACTACCGGCACCAAACCCATATAATCCGAACCAATCCCGACAGTTATTTCCTGTCGGCGACGGGTTCGGATTATTGCTTTATTTCGACTATAAATTCTTCCCCAATGGAAAAGAAATGCGGCGAGTAAGCATTTCAATCCACGCACCCCGCGAGGGGTACGACAGCTTGTGACGTTTTTGACGATCTGCGCCGGCCCCGGCGACAAAAACGCCCGGCGGGCTCAGGTCTTGTCTGTAGCCGCATGGCCGGCATATCGTAACTCAAAGACAATCCGACGGGCTCGGTTCTTTTTACTTTGCGCGCCCGGAAGCGGCGGAAAACGGGCGGTCCCGGCGGGCTCAGGTCTTGTCTGTGGCCGCACGGCCGGCATATCGTAACTCAAAGACAATCCGACGGGCTCGGTTCTTTTTACTTTGCGCGCCCGGCGCGGGCGGAAGACGGGCGGTCCCGGCGGGCTCAGAGCTTTTGTTTCGCGCGCTCGGCGCAGACCTCCCCCCAGTGCGGAAACTTCTCCAGCAGCTTGTCAAACTCCTTCATAACCCCCGGCACCGGGATCCCCTGCGGACAGACGTGCTCGCAGGCGCCGCAGCCGATGCAGGCGGAGGGCCTTTTCCCCTCCGGCAGCGCGTCCACCGCCATCGACGGCGTGAAGGAGACGGCGAAGCGGCAGTCTTTATAGATCGAGAGCAGCAGCGGGATATCGAGCCCGGCCGGGCATCCGCCGCAGCAGTAGCGGCAGCCGGTACAGGGCAGCGGGTCCAAAAGGCCGGCCGCTACCCGATCAAGGAGCGCGCGCTCCTCATCGGTAAGCGGCCCCCCGGAGCGGGGATCTCCGTCGGAAAACGTGCGCACGTTATCCTTTAACTGCTCCATCGTGCTCATACCGCTCAGGACCGTGAGCACGCCCGGAAGGGGCCGGAGGTACCGAAAGGCCCACGACGCGGCGGATTCCTCCGGCCGCGCGGCCTTGAGCACGGCCTCGGCGGCTTCGCCCGGCCTTGCGAGCTTCCCGCCGCGGCACGGCTCCATCACGACGACCGGAAGGCCGCGCTCCCGAAGCAGCGCGTACTTGCTCTTCGCGTCCTGCAAGGTCCAATCGAGGTAGTTGAGCTGGATCTGGACGAACTCGAAGCAGCCCGGATACCGGTCGAGGAAGCCCCGCAGCGTGTCCGGCCGGGCGTGCGAGGAGAGGCCCAGATGCCGGACGCGGCCCTTCTCCTTTTGCTCCAACAGATAATCCACGATCCGCAGATCCGGGTCGAGGTAGGTCGGGAGCGAGTTTTCGCAGACGTTGTGCAAGAGATAAAAATCGAAATACTCGACCCCGCACTTTTGGAGCTGCCGCTCGAAGGTCGGGGCCGGGCGAAAGTCCGGGTTGGTCTCGTGGCCGGGCAGCTTCGAGGCAAGGAGCCAGCTTTCCCGCGGATGCCTCGCGAGCGCCCGCCCCGTCACGGTCTCCGACTCGCCGCCGTGGTAGGACCACGCCGTGTCGAAGTAATTGACGCCGCGCTCTACGGCGTAATCGATCATCCGAAACGTCTCCGCCTCGTCGATCCGCCCGTCTTTTGTGGGCAGACGCATCGTGCCCATGCCGAGGGCGGAGATCCGCTCGCCGTGAAATTCGTTATAATCCATGTTCCTCCCCCTCTCGCTCCCGGAGCCGCCGAAACGCCGCCGGCAGTGGGAACTCCGCCTTTGGTTTTACCCCGCAGGCAAAACGGCGGGCTTTTTTATTTTATAGGAAAAATTTATTCCGCGGATTCTTCCCCGTCCCATTCCCGAAACCGCCGGAACGCCGTCGGCAGCGGGAACTCCGCCCGGAGCCTCGCCTCGCCCGCCCAGACAAAGCACTCCGGCTTCGCCTCGCAGGCGATCTCGTATCCGACCATCTTCCATTCGATATGGGTGAAAATATGGGTCCGCTCCATGCTCCCGACCGCCGCCCGCGGCCGGCATCCCCACGCCTCCGCGACGGCGAGCGCCTCCTCGAGCGTCTTTCGGCCCCCGACGTTCGGGAATTCCCAGAGGCCGGCCAGAAGACCCTTCGCGGGCCGCTTCCGCACGGCGTACGCCCCGCCGCAGTTTAAAAGAAAGACCGTCCGCTCCTCCACCCGGCGCGGGCGTTTTTTTGCCCGGACCGGCAGCTCCGCCCAGAGCCCCGCCGCCGAGCGGCAGATCCCTTTGAGCGGGCAGGCGGCGCAGTCCGGCTCGCCGTTTGGCCGGCAGACCGACGCGCCGAGCTCCATCAGGGCCTGCGTGAAGTCGCCGCACCGCCCCTCCGGGTAAATCTCCCGCAGAGCGTCCGCCGCGGCGCGCCTTGTCTCCGGCTTCGCAATATCCTCATAGGAGGCGCGGACCCTCGACCACACGCGCAGGACGTTCCCGTCCACGGCGGGCGTCTTTTGCCCGAAGCAGATCGAGCAGATCGCCCCGGCGGTGTAGTCCCCGATCCCGGGCAGCGCGCGGACGGCGGCGTAGTCCCCCGGGAAACGCCCGCCGTACCGCTCCATAAGGATCCGCGCGGCCTTTTTCAGGTTCCTCGCGCGGGAATAGTAGCCGAGCCCCTCCCAGAGCTTATTCAGCTCGTCGTCCGGGCAGACCGCGAGCGCCGCGGCGGTCGGGAGCTTTCCGAGAAAGCGCAGATAGTAACCCCTCACCGTCTCGGCGCGGGTCTGCTGCAGCATGATCTCCGAGAGCCAGACGTGATACGGCTCCCGGTCCCGGCGCCACGGCAGGTCCCGCCTGTTCTGTTCGTACCACGGCAGCAGCAGCCCCGGCAGCGCGGAAAGATCCATCCGCCTCGCCCCCTCTCTCGATGCTCCCATTTTACCACAGAACGGCCCGGCCGCCCACCCCCGGGCCTTAAAAACAGGGATGAAAAAATCCCCCGCGCGGCGCGGAATTCTCTTGACACGCCGATGCGGCGTACACATAACCTGTCCCCGCGCGGCATAGGCTTTTACGTAAAAAATGGACGAGGGCCCCGCCTCTTTTATAAAAATCAACCGGAGGCAACGCCTTTTACATAAAGAATTCAGTTGGAGGCCCCGCCCCCAATATAAAAGAGTAACGCAGGCAACGCCCTTTACATAAAAATGCCGGAGGCCCCGCCTCCGATATAAAATTAAACGGAGGCCTCGCCTCCAATATAAAAATTAAAATGGAGGCGGCGGCTTTGAAAATCCTCACCCTGCCGGAAAAAGGGGGGCTCTCCTCGGCGGAGGCGGCCCGGAGGCTTTTGAAATACGGGGAAAACGCGCTGGAGGGCAAGAAAAACGTGAGCGCCGCGAAGATGCTGGCCTCTCAGTTTAAGGACGCGCTGACGCTGATCCTGATCGTCTCCACGGCGATCTCCGTCCTGATGGGGGAATACGTGGAGGCCGCGACGATCCTCGCCATCGTGCTGATGAACGCCTTGCTGGGCTTCTTTCAGGAATACCGCACGGAGCGGACCCTCGAGGCGCTTCAGGCGCTCTCGGCCCCGACCGCGAAGGCGCTGCGGGACGGGAAGCCCCGCGAGATCCCGGCCGCGCAGGTCGTCCCCGGCGACGTCATCCTGCTCTCCGCCGGGTGCCGGGTGCCCGCGGACGGCAGACTGCTGGAGGCCTTCGCCTTTTCCGCCGACGAATCCCTGCTGACCGGGGAATCCGTCCCGATCGGGAAGGAGACGCCCGCCGTGGAAACCGGAGAGGCCCCGCCGGACGAGTCCGGTTTTGTCTATATGGGCACGACCGTCGCCTCCGGCCACGGCAAGGCCCTCGTCACCGAGACGGGCATGCAGACGAAGATGGGCGGCATCGCCGGGATGCTAAAGGAGGCCGGCCACGAGCAGACCCCGCTTCAGCGGCGGCTCGCCCGGCTCTCGGTCTGGATCGGCGCGGGGTGCCTCGCGATCTGCGGGGTCGTGACGCTGACCGGCGTCTGGCGCGGCGAGGCGCTTTTCAACATGTTCCTGACCGGCCTCTCGCTCGCGGTCGCGGCGGTGCCGGAGGGGCTCACCGCCGTCATCACGATCTCGCTGGGGCTCGCGGTCTCCCGGATGCTCAAAAAAAACGCGCTGATCCGCAAGCTCCACGCGGTCGAGGCGCTCGGGTGCGCCGACATCGTCTGCTCCGATAAGACCGGCACGCTGACGCAGAACAAGATGACCGTGCGGAAGATCGTCTCGCTCTCCGGCCCGCTTGAGCGGAGCGGCCGCGTCTGGGAGACGATGCGCCTCGCCGCCGTCCTGTGCAACAACGCGGCGGACGACTTTTCCTCGAGCCCCACCGAGCTCGCCGTCTTTGAAATGGCGAAGGGCCCGGGCCCGGAGGTCGGGGCGATTTTATCGCAATATACCCGCGAGGCGGAGCTCCCGTTCGACTCCTCGCGCAAGCGCATGTCCGTCTCCGTGCGGAAAAACGGCGGGGAGCGTTTTATCTTCACGAAGGGCGCGCCCGACGTGCTGCTGCGCCGCTGCGCCTGCTGCATGATCGGGGACCGGGCCGTCCCGCTCGGCCCGGCGGAACGGGAGAAAGCGGAGACGCTGCTCTCCCGGATGGCCTCGGAGGCGCTTCGGGTGATCGCGTTCGCCTATAAACCCCACCCCGGCGGCCCGATCTCGGAGAGCGGGCTCATCTTCATCGGCATGGCGGGGCTTGCCGACCCGCCGCGGCCCGAGGCGAGGCCCGCCGTGCTCAAATGCGCGAGCGCGGGCATCCGCACCGTGATGATCACCGGCGACCACCGGGACACGGCCGTCGCGGTGGCGCGGGAGATCGGCATCCCGGCGGACAGCCGCTCCGTGATGACGGGCGCGGAGATCGACGCCCTCTCCGACCGGCGCTTCGCGGAGAAGGCCGAAACGGTCCGCGTCTTCGCCCGCGTGACGCCCGCGCACAAGATGCGGATCGTGCGGGCGCTCAAGGCCTCGGGGCACACGGTCGCGATGACCGGGGACGGCGTCAACGACGCCCCGGCGGTGCGCGCGGCGGACATCGGCGTCGCGATGGGCAAAGGCGGCACCGACGTGACGCGCGAGGCCTCGGGCATCGTGCTGCTCGACGACAACTTCGCGACCCTTGTCAGCGCCGTGGAGGAGGGGCGCGTCATCTATGAAAATATCCGGAAATTCATCCGCTACCTGCTCTCCTGCAACATCGGCGAGGTGTTCACGATGTTCGTCGGGATGCTGATCGGGCTGCCGGTCGTGCTGCTGCCGATCCAGATCCTGATGGTCAACCTGGTCACGGACGGGCTGCCCGCGATCGCCCTCGGCTTCGACCCGCCGCAGGGCGACCCGATGGCCCTGCCGCCCCGCCCCAAAGACGAATCGGTCTTCTCGCGCGGCCTCGGCTTCACGGTCGTCGCGCGCGGCCTGTTGATCGGCCTCTCGGTGCTGCTGGCGTTCACGGCCGTGCTGCGCGGCGGCGGGAACCTTGCCGCCGCGCGGACCTGCGCGTTCGCGGCGCTCGTGCTCACGCAGCTCGTCCACTCCTTCGAGTGCAAAAGCGAAACCCTCTCGCTCTTCGCGATCCGCCTCTTTAACAACTGGAAGCTCGTCGGGGCGTCGCTCGTCTCGCTCTCGATCGTGCTCGCCTGCATCTATGTCCCGGCGCTCGCGGAGATCTTCGGCGTCGTGCCGCTGGGATGGGCGGACATGGGCAGGGTGTTGCTCTACTCCGGGGTCGTGCCCCTCGTCTCGGCGGTCCTGATGCTGACGCGGCGCGGAAAATAAAAAACAAAGCGGTGGTTCGGGAAACGGGCGCGGCGGCGTCAGCCGCCGTGCTCACCGGCAATCCTCCATCGGGTCCTATGCGGTGGGCAAAACCCGTACCCGGCAATGGGCGCTTCCTCCCACCCCGCCGCGGAAAAATAGACCTCTCCGTAA
>CAZAAR010000029.1:0-24289 GCA_964483415.1 uncultured Oscillospiraceae bacterium | reverse complement strand
GTTGACGCGGCGGCGGGTCTTTTCGATCTCCTCTGCCAGCCGCTGGGCGGATTTTTCCTGCTGGGCCAGCATCAGCAGGTCCGGCAGCGCCGCCCCGAGCGCCGCGGCGGAGTCGTCGAGCTCGCCGGAGGTCGCCGCGAAGCCGTAGGAACCGAGGTCCCCCGACACGCCGCTGAAGCGGAATACCGGCACCTCGACGCTCATCACGTTCCGCATGCCGACCTCGAGCTCGACGCCCTGTTTCGGGAGCATCAGGGCCTCCTCGAGCATGGCGGGGCTCATGACAGCCGCCGCGGACTGAAAGCCGCCGTAGACCTCTTTCATCTTCTCCTCGACCTCCCGGCGGAGCTCCATGTTTTGCCGGACAAGCTCGAGAAATTTTTTCATCATATCGTCCCGTTTGTCCTTGAGAAGCCTGTGCCCCCTCATGGCGGTGCGAAGCCGCGTCTTGAGGCGGAAAAGCTCCATTCGGGTCGGGCTGACGTTTATCACTGCCATGCCGGTTCTCCTCACCGCCCGCCCTTGGGCAGGTATTTCTCGACGAGCGCGGGCTTGACGCGCTTGAGCTCCGTGACCGGCAGGATCGAGAGCAGCTCCCAGCCGAGATCCAGCGTCTCCTCGATCGACCGGTCGGCGTCGTAGCCCTGGGAGACATAGCGGCGCTCGAACTCGTCGGCAAATTTCGCGTAGAGCTTATCCGTGTCGGAGAGCGCCGCCTCGCCGAGGATCGTCATCAGCTCCTTCGCGTCCTTGCCCCTCGCGTAGGCGGCGAACAGCTGGTTCATCGTGTCGGCGTGGTCCTCCCTCGTCTTGCCCGGGCCGATGCCCTTATCCTTGAGCCGGGACAGGGACGGCAGCACGTCGATCGGCGGGACGATGTTCTTGCGGGAGAGCTCGCGGGAGAGGATGATCTGCCCCTCCGTGATATAGCCGGTCAGGTCCGGGATCGGGTGGGTCTTGTCGTCCTCCGGCATCGTAAGGATCGGGATCATCGTGATGGAGCCCGAATAGCCCTCTTTTCTGCCGGCGCGCTCGTAGATCGTCGCGAGGTCGGTGTAGAGGTACCCCGGGTAGCCGCGGCGGCCCGGGACCTCCTTGCGCGCGGCGGAGACCTCGCGCAGGGCCTCGGCGTAGTTGGTGATGTCGGTCATGACGACGAGGACGTGCATGTTTTTGTCGAACGCCAGATACTCCGCGGCGGTCATCGCCATGCGGGGCGTCGAGATGCGCTCGATGGCCGGGTCATTGGCGAGGTTGATGAACAGCACGGCGCGGTCGATGGCGCCGGTCCTGCGGAAATCGCCGATGAAGAAATCGGCCTCCTCAAACGTGATGCCGATCGCGGCGAAGACGACGGCGAACTTCTCGCTCTTGCCGAGCACCTTCGCCTGACGGGCGATCTGGGCCGCGAGCTTCGCGTGCGGCAGGCCCGAGCCTGAAAAGATCGGCAGCTTCTGGCCGCGGACGAGCGTGTTGAGCCCGTCGACCGCGGAGACGCCGGTCTGGATGAATTCGGAGGGGTAGGCCCGCGCCGCGGGGTTCATCGGCAGGCCGTTGATGTCGCGGCGATCCTCCGGGATGATCTCCGGGCCGCCGTCGATCGGTCTTCCCATGCCGGAGAAGACCCGGCCGAGCAGATCCTCGGAGACCGGGAGCTCGAGCCCCCGGCCCAGAAAGCGGACCTTGCTGTGCTCAAGGTTGATGCCGGCGGAGCTCTCAAAGAGCTGTACCAGCGCGTTTTCGCCGTTCACCTCGAGCACCTTGCAGCGGCGGATCTCGCCGCTCGGCAGCTCGATCTCGCCGAGCTCATCGTACTTGACGTTCTCGACTTCCCGGATGAGCATCAGCGGTCCGGCGACCTCTTGAATGGTGCGGTATTCTTTGAGCATCAGTCCTCCGCTCCTTTCGCGACGGCCGCCGCAATCTGATCGGCAAGTGCTTTTTCGGTCTCGGCGATGCTCGCCATGACCTCGTCCTCGGGGACGTATTTCATTCTGGCGATGCGCTCGCGCGCCGGCAGGGCAAACAGTTCTTCGGTCTTCGCGCCGCGCTGTAATGCGGCGGAGGCGTCGTTATAATATTTGAGCACGAGTTTGAGCATGGCGACCTGCTTGGGCAGAGAGGCGTAGGTGTCGACCTCGTCGAAGGCGTTTTGTTGCAGATAGTCCTCGCGGACGCTCCGCGCCGCCTCCAGGGTCAGGCGGTCCGGGGCGGACAGGGAATCGTAGCCCACGAGCCGGACGATCTCCTCGAGCTCCGCCTCCTTTTGGAGCAGAAGCATGGCCTCGGTGACCTCCTTCGTCCAGTCGGGATCCACCTTGTCGCGGAGCCATTCGCCGATCTGGTCGTTATAAAGAGAATAGCTCTGGAGCCAGCTGATGGCCGGGAAATGGCGTTTGTACGCGAGATCCGCGGTCAGGCACCAGAACACTTTGACGATCCGGAGCGTCGCCTGCGCGACCGGGTCGGAGAGGTCGCCGCCCGCCGGGGAGACCGCGCCGATCGCGGTGAGGCTGCCCTCTCGGTACTCGCTCGCGAGGCAGACCGTCTTGCCGGCGCGCTCGTAGAACTGCGCGAGACGGCTGGTCAGGTAGGCGGGATAGCCCTCCTCGCCCGGCATCTCCTCCAGACGCCCGCTCATCTCGCGCAGCGCCTCCGCCCATCGGGAGGTGGAATCGGCCATGACGGCCACGCTGTATCCCATGTCGCGGAAATACTCCGCGATCGTAATTCCGGTATAGATGGAGGCCTCGCGCGCGGCGACCGGCATATTCGAGGTGTTGGCGATCAGCACCGTGCGGTACATCAGCGATTCGCCGGACTTCGGGTCCTTGAGCTCCGGGAATTCGCGGAGCACGTCCGTCATCTCGTTGCCGCGCTCGCCGCAGCCGATATAGACGACGATGTCGACGTCCGCCCACTTCGCGAGCTGGTGCTGGACGACGGTCTTGCCGGAACCGAACGGGCCCGGAACCGCCGCGGTGCCGCCCTGCGCGATCGGGAACAGCGTGTCGATGACGCGCTGGCCCGTGATCATCGGGGCCTTCGGGGTGAGCTTTTGTTTATACGGGCGCTGGACGCGGACCGGCCATTTGCGCAGCATCGTGACGTCGAGGACCGCGCCGTCCGCCGTTTTCACCTTCGCGATCGGGTCGACGACGGTGTGGCTGCCGCTTTCGATGGAGACAAGCTCGCCCGCGACGCCGTTCGGGATCATGACGCGGTGGACGACGAGCGGCGTCTCCCGCACGGTGCCGATGACGTCGCCCGCGGTGACCGGATCGCCGGGTTTCGCCGCGGGGACGAATTCCCAGAGCGCCTCGTGGTCGATCGAGGCGACGGAGACGCCCCTGCCGATATTCGCGCCGGTCAGCGCCTTGATCCTTTCGAGCGGGCGCTGGATGCCGTCATAGATGCGCCCGAGCAGCCCCGGGCCCAGCTCGACGGAGAGTGGCGCGCCGCTTGAGACGACCTCGTCGCCCGGCCCGATGCCCGCGGTCTCCTCGTAGACCTGAATGGAGGCCCTGTCGCCGCGCATCTCGATGATCTCGCCGATCAGCTTGTCGGCGCCGACCCGCACCACGTCGAACATGTCGGCGCTGCGCATCCCCTCGGCGACGACAAGCGGTCCCGAGACTTTAACCAGTTTGCCTCTGGCATTGGCCATCGTTTTCACCTACTTCCACAATGTCGGAAACATCTTCCGTAAATTCACTCTTTAAAAAGAATATCCGCGCCGACCGCGCGCTCCACGCTCCGGCGGACGCCCTGCAGGCCGATGCCCTCGCTCCCGCGGATGCCCGGAATCGGGATGATGGCCGGAAGCATGACCTCTTTATATTCGCTCAAAATTTCTTTCACCGGTAAAAGCGCCTCCTCGGTGACGAAGAGGATGCCGTAGCCCTCTTTTGCGAGGGCATGGACGCGCTCCGCGGTCTCCTGCGGTCCCGCCGTCTCAAACACGTCGAAGCCGACCGTTTTAAAGCCGAGAACGCTGTCCTTTTCGCCGATCACCGCAATCTTACTGCGCATAAGCATCCCTCAGCCTTCCCATGATGGTCTCCGGCGCGAGACCGGATTTTTTGCCGCTGAGCACGATCCGCAGGCACTGCGCCTCGTTCTCCTTGGCGAGCAGCCACGCGAGCACCGGCTCCGCGCCGAAGGGGATATACCGCGCCCCTCTGAGCACGGCCATCTCCGCCCCGTCGCAGAGCTTCTCAAAGCCCGTGAGCTCCCCGCCCCTTTTGAGCCCCTCGAACGCGGGTTCGAGGGTTTTCGCGTACGGGGACTCCCGGATCAGGTTGAAGACGTCGTCCCAATCTTTCTCCACGGCCCCCGCGAGCTCCCCGGCCCCGAAAGTCCCGCCCTTGACGGCGGCCTCTTTCATCAGATCCGAGCCCGAGCCCATTCGCTTGATGCGGACGAGCGTGCGGATGTTCGTGAGATCCGATTTTGCGCCGACGACGGCGCGCAGGTAATCGTTTTCATATTCCCCCGCCCCGTCGGCCAGCGCCTCGTAGGCGCCGCGGTCGATCAGGATGTCCGCCATACGGGGGTCCTGCGTCTTCGCGAGCGATTCCGCGGCCTCTTCCACTGCCTGTTTGAGCCGCGGGGCGACCCCATCGACGACCCCGGCCGCGTAATCTTCCGCGAGCTTCCCGGGCGGGACGCTGCCGAGCTCCGAGAGCAGATAGGCGGCGTCCTTCCCGGCCGCGCGGCTTTTCACGAGCACCTTGAGGTTGTGGGCGTCGTAGCGCAGGCGGAACAGGCCGACCAGCTCCTTATCTTTCAGGAGTTCTTCGGCCAGCGCGTAGGCGTTTTTCAATGAGGCGGAGATCGCCGCCTCGTATTCCTCCGGGGCGTATCCGGAACAGATCCCGGAGTCGGCCGCGGCTTTAAAAGCCTCCTCGGGCGAGGCCGCCTCCGCCATCTTGCGGAAGGTGTCGGCCGTCAGCAGGTACCTCTCCATCGCGCGGACGCGGCCGGACGCGTAGAGAAACTCGGTGTCGGTCAGTTTTTTTAACTTTTTCAATCTCACGCCCCCTTATCCGAACAGCAGCGCGGCGATCTCCCCCTCGAGCTCCTCCCGGGCGGCGCCGGTCAGCGCCTCAAACGTGCCGTTCGTCTCGATCGGGCCCTCCTTGAGGATGAAGCCGCCGGCGAAACCGCCGGTCTCGGCCGCGAGCGCGAGCGGCAGGCCGCCCCTGGCGGCCCCGACGAGCTCGGCGCCCAGCGCTTTCCGGTCCTCGGCGTTGAGGATCACCTCGGCCGCCTCTTTCTGGACGGAGCGGATCATCCCGGCCATCCACGCAAGATAGGCCTTTTTATCCATGGAGCGAAGCACCGCCAGCGAGCGGTCGAACGCCTTCGAAATCGCCTCGCGCTTCGCGGCAAGGCAGAGGCTCCGGGACTCGGCGCCGCGCTGGGAGGCGAGGCGCAGAGCGATGCCTCCGGTCTTCCGGTCCGCGTCCGCAAGGATTTCGGCCGAAGCCTCGTTTGCTTCCCGCCGGCTCGCCTCCAGCGAAGCTTCCGCGTCGGCGTTCGCGGCCGCGACGATCGCATCCGCCTTTTGGCGCGCTTCCTCCAGAATTTTTTCCTTTAATTGGGCAACCCCGTTCACAGCGTTCACCCCGTCAGACCACTCTCTCGATGTGGACGTTAAAGACCATCAGCATGGAGATCAGAAAAGAGAGGATGGCGTAGGTCTCGACCATCGCGGCGGCGATCATGGCCTTGGAGACCTGATCGGGGCGCTTCGCGACGATGCCGACGCCCGCCACGGAGACCCTCGCCTGATGGATGGCGGAGATCATTCCGACAAAGGCGATCGGCAGGGAGGCGGCGAGGATGGAGGCCCCGGAGGTCTGCGTAAGGGCGCCCATCGTTCCATTGAGCATGCCGGTCTGGAGCATGACGATGAAGCCGATCAGAAAGCCGTAGATGCCCTGCGTGCCCGGGATGGCCTGAAGGACCAGCAGCTGGCCGAACTTGTTCGGGTCCTCGGTGATCACGCCGCCGGCCGCCTCGCCCACCATGCCGACGCCCCTCGCGGAGCCGATGCCGGGCAGGATCACGGCGAGACCCGCCCCGAGATAGGCCAGAAAGTTTCCGCTCCCCAAAAATGCGATGATTTCCGGAAATGTCATAGTTTTACTCCCTTTCAGTCTGAAGGCAGGTCACTGCCTCGGTATATTTTGTCTCGGCGGCCAGAGGGCGGAACGGGATGCCCCCGCCCTCGTAGAACCGGCCGAAAAATTCAACGTAATGGAGCCTGCTGGTGTGCACATAGGCCCCAAGCGCGTTGATGGCAAAATTGAGCAGGTGGCCGCCCGTGCCGACGACCAGGATCATCAGGACGCTGAGGATATTCGGGCCCGGCAGCGTGCCGAAGATGTTGATGACGCTCGAGATAACGCCGGTCGCGAGCCCGAGGGCCAGAATCCTTGAATAGGAAAGCACGTCGGAGAAATAGCCGGAGATGTCGTAGAGCCCCACGAGGCCGCTGCCGACCCGCAAGAAGATGTTTTTCTTCTCCCTGCCGTGGAAGCAGACGACCGTCAGCGCGCCCACCCCGGCCATGACCATCCCGACCTTTTGCCAGACGCCGCCGAGCAGCAGCATCAGCAGGCCGATCAGGATCAGATACCAGACGCCGACGTCGACGACCGCGCCGAAGACGTTGTGCCGCTTGCACATCAGATAGATCGAGAGCGCCATGCCCACGAAGGTGTGCAGGAGGCCCAGCGCCATTGACAAAGCCAGCACGACCATCGGCTGGCCCAGCGGGTCGATCAGCATCGGCAGCGCGAAGTCGGAGTGGAAAAACGTCGACGCGATCTTCGCGGGCAGGTCGCCGAAGAAGCTGCCGTAGATGAGACCCCAGATGACGGTCGACACGCCGCAGATCGTGAGCGTCTGGACGAGTTTCCTGCCGTTTGGCCCCAGACGGGCCTTTTTGAGCAGGAACAGCCCGCCGAGCAGCAGCAACAGGCCGTAGCCCGCGTCGGAGAGCATCATGCCGAAAAATATGAAGTAGAACGGCGCGAGGAACGGGTCCGGGTCGACGCTGCCCGGCATCGGCAGGGCGTACATCTCGGTGATCGTCTCAAACGGCCGCACCCATTTCGGGTTTTTGAGCAGTACCGGCATCTCCGGGTCGTCCTGCGCCGCCTCGGTAAATTCATAACAGCACGGGTACTCCGAAAAGAGCGCCCGGATCTTCTCTTCCTCCTCTTGCGGCACCCAGCCGCAGAGCAGGAAAGTCCGCTCCGTGTGGAAGAGCCGGCCGCCGGCCTTGATGCGCTCCATCGAGAGCAGCAAGCCGTCGCCCGCGAGATAGAGGGCGTCCATGCCCTGCGCGATCCCGGGCCAGAGGGCCTCCAAATCGGAAAACTCCGTTTGGATCTCCGCCGCCCGGCGGTCCGCCTCCGCGATCCGTTCCAAGGGCGTACCCGGTTTCCCGCCGAGGGAAATCCTGCTGATTTCCAGCGGCCGGAGCGCCTCAAAGACCGCGTCGCGGTCGTTCTTATGAAAGATCAAAATAAAATATCCGCCGGCTGTGTCCGCGCCGAGCGGGAAGACGGCCGCGCCGGCTTCCCCCGCCGCTTCCGCGAGCGTGTCCGCCGAAACCGTGTTTTTCGCAAAGAGGTACAGGATCTCGCAGCGGGCGGTAGCGGTGATCTCCGCGGGCAGATCGGATTCCTTCCACGGCAGCAGGGACGCCTTCTCCGCCTCGAGGGCGGCGAGCTCGGCTTTGAGGGAGGCGATCTTTTTCCGGTTCTCCTCTACCTGCTTGCAGACCTGTTCCGCGGCGTCCGCGACCCCCTGCTGGCCGTACCGGTCGTAGGGGACCTTCATCCGCGGCTGGAACATCGCCATGCCCTTTTTCTGCACATAGGGGTTGAGGAAATCCATCACCGAACGAAGCCGAGCGGACTGCTGCTCCTGATCGTAGAGGGCGGCGCTGTCCTGTCTGACGGAGCCGAGGAGCCCTGAAAGCTCCTCCACCGTCTCCGGGCTCCGCAACTGCACGCATCCGCGCCGCATCAGCTCCCGCAGGAGCCTCTCCCGATCTTCTGAGAGGCCGCAGACCGCGAGCTTCTCCATTCTCACAATCATCCGGCCACGATCCTCTCCGCGATCCGTCCGGCCGCCGCGTCGAGCTTCTGCTCCGCCTGTAAGGAGAGCCGCTCCGCCTCGGCCTTCGCCTTTTCTCTGGCCGCGGCGAGGTCCGTGTCCGCCTGCTTTTCCGCGTCGGCGACCCGGCGCTCCGCCTCGGCCTTGGCCTCGGATTTTCTTTCTTCAAAGAGCCGCTTGCCCGCCTCCTCGGCCTCCGCCTTGATGCGTTTCGCCTCGGAGAGCGCGTCCGAGCGGATTCGGTCGGCCTCGGCCTCCACCTCTCTGATCTCGTTTATCACGTCAAGCATCCGTCCACCGCCTTAGTCCTGCGAATCCGGCCGCGAATCGTCGTAGGGATGGCGGCCCGCGCAGTGATAATAATGTGTTCTCAAATAATAGAGCTGGTCGAGCCGCTCCGGCGGGATCGGCTTCGCGCCGCCCAAAAGCTTCGCGTTGAGCGAGATCTGCGCCCAGTGCTCGAGCGTCTCCATCGCAAAATAGGCGTGCATCAAATCGATGCCGACGGTCAGCGCGCCGTGGTTGGCGATCAGGACCGCGTCGTGATTTTTGAGCAGCGGCGCGACCGAATCCGGTACCTCCTCCGTGGAGGGCACGGCGTAGGGCGCGACCGGCACCTCGCCCAGATTGACGAAGGCCTCGATCAGCGCGTTGTCCGCGAGCGGGACCCCGGCCGCCGCGTAGGCGGTGGCCGCCGGCGGGTGCGAATGCACCGCCGCGCCGATGTCCGGGCGCTCCGCGTAGCAGCGCAGGTGCATCTTGATTTCGCTCGAGGGGCGGTACGCCCCGCTCGCCTCGACGAGGTTCCCCTTTTCGTCGATGACGACCAGCATCTCCGGCTCCATCAGCTTCTTGCTGACGCCGGTGGGCGTCGCGAGAAACCGGCCCCCGCCGAGCTTCACGCTGACGTTCCCGTCGTTGGAGGCGCCCCAGCCGTTTTCGCCCATCATGTGGCAGACTTTGCAGAGCTGCTCCCTCATTTCGCCGATTTCCATAACGTCCTCCTTTTCAAACGATACCGACCGTATCGCAAATCCGCGGGGCGGCGGGCGCCGCCCGATCGCCCGAAAAGCGAAGGGCCCGCATGGACCCGCCCGGAAAATCCCCCGCTTTGGAAATTAAACACTATTTGATTATTGTATAATACTTTTTGTTTTTTGGCAATCGCAGAACCGGCAAAAAAGTATAAAAATCAGGCAAGGATTTTGCCTCCTTCGCCGCGAAAGGCGTTGCCGGAAAAGGCCGTTTGTGCTATATTTCCCTTGTATCCTCTTTGAAAGGGGGCGAAGTCATGGAACTGCCGGAGCGGTGCGCGCTCTGCCCGCGCAGGTGCGGAGTTAACCGAAAACACGGGGAGACGGGCTTTTGCGGGGCCGGGGCCCTGCCGAAAGTCTGCCGGGCGGCGCTCCACTTCTGGGAGGAGCCGTTCCTCAGCGGCGAGGCCGGCTCGGGCACCGTCTTCTTTTCCGGGTGTACGCTGCGCTGCGTCTTCTGCCAAAACCGGGAGATCAGCCGCGGGCAGGCCGGTGTAGAAATTTCCGTCGGGCGCCTTGCGGAGATCTTCCTCGAGCTTCAGGAAAAAGGGGCGAACAACGTCAACCTCGTCACGCCGATGCACTACGCGCCGCAGATTACACAGGCGCTGGACCTCGCGCGGGCGGGCGGCCTCGCGCTGCCCGTCGTCTGGAACACCGGCGGCTGGGAGCTCCCGGAGTCCGTCGCGGCGGTCCGGGATTACGCGGACATCTGGCTCACGGATTTTAAATACTTCGACGACGGGATGGCGCGCGAGTTCTCCGCGGCGGAGGCCTATTTTGAGACCGCGGCGGCCGCGCTCGAGCAGATGGTCCGTCAGACCGGGGCTCCGGTCTTCGACGGGCGCGGCATCATGAAGCGCGGGGTCGTGGTCCGGCACCTGATGCTGCCCGGCCATTACAACGACACGAAGCGCGTGCTCGAGTACCTCTTCGAGACCTACGGAAACCGGATCTGGGTGAGCCTGATGAGCCAGTACACGCCGTTTTACGACGGCGACCGCCACCCGGAGCTAAGGGAGACCGTCCCGGACGACGAATACGCCCGGGCCGTCGCCTGCGCCGAAAAGATGGGCATCGAAAACTGCCTGATCCAAGAGGGCGGCTCGGTCGGCGAGAGCTTCGTCCCGCCGTTCGACCTCGAGGGCGTCCTCCGGAAATAGCGGACGTTCCGCCCTCCCGGCGCGTGCTCATCGGCTTTTCGCAAAGAGGACAGAGGGGGTCCGCATAGGCTTCGCGCCGGCCTCGCTGATGCCATTCGCCGGTTTTCCCCCGCAAAAAACGGCGCGGGCGGCGGGAGCTTCCCTTCGCTTCGCCCCGAAACAATGTGAAAGAGCAAACGCGCCGCGGCCGCGGTCCTCCCGGCCGCGGCGCGTTCTTTGAAATAATTTTGGAAACCGCTTGCAAAATAAAATCCGGGGTGTTATATTGTTTCCATGTCAAAAACAGATGTTTTCAGGAGGTGGACTTTATGGCGGACAGCGGCAGGCGCATCCTCGTCAGCGCCGATCTTCTCCCCGAAGTTTTGTTAAAGGTGCTGGAGGCGAAGCGCCTCCTTGCCCAAGGCAAGGCGCGCAACGCCTCCGAGGCCGCGCGGGTGGCCGGGATCTCCAGAAGCGCGTTTTACAAATACAAGGACGGCGTGGCCTTTTACAGCGACGAGCGGGCCGTGAAGATCGTCACCTACTCGCTGACGCTGATGGACGAGCCGGGCGTGCTCTCCGCCGTGCTCGACCAGATCTCGGGGAGCGGGGCCAACATCCTGACCATCAACCAGAACATTCCGGTGGACGGCGTCGCGCCGGTGACGATCTCCTTCAGCGCGGGCGCGCTCAAGATCCCCGATCCGGAGCTGCTCGACGCGCTCTCCTCGCTGAGGGGCGTCGTCGGGTGCCGCTCTTTGAGGGACAACCCGTGACCTTCGGCGCGGAGCCGCGCCGGGTTCCCGGTTTCGCGGGCCTCCCGCCGATTTTATCTCTTTCGGAAAGGACGGTTGACCTATGAAAGTCGCGCTGATCGGCCATGGCATCGTCGGCGCCGGGGTCGCGGATCTGCTGCTCAAACAGGCGGACGTGATCAGAAACCGGACCGGCGGCGAGCCCGTCGACCTGAAATATATTTTGGAGATCCGGGATTTCCCCGACGCGCCCTATTCGGACCGCTTCATCCGGGATTTTTCCGTGATCGAAAACGACCCGGAGATCCACACCGTGGTCGAGGCGGTCGGCGGCGTCGGCGCGGCCTACCGCTTCGACAAAGCGGCGCTGCTCGCCGGAAAAAACGTCGTGACCTCCAACAAAGAGCTCGTGGCCGAAAAGGGCGCCGAGCTCCTCGCGATCGCGAAGAAGAATGATGTCAACTTTTTGTTTGAGGCCTCCGTCTGCGGCGGCGTCCCGGTGATCCGGCCGATCTACCGCTCGCTGGGCGCCGCGGAAATTAAGCTCGTCGGCGGTATCCTCAACGGGACCACCAACTATATTCTGACCCAAATGCTGCGGGAGCATGCGCAGTTTCAGGACGCCCTGCGGGACGCGCAGGCGCTCGGATACGCGGAGACAGACCCCACCGCCGACATCATGGGCGACGACACCTGCCGGAAAATTTGCATCCTCGCCTCCCTGATCTTCGGGAAGAGCGTCCGGCCCGCGCAGGTGCCGACCGAGGGCATCATGAACATCCACCCCGAGGACCTCGCCTGCGCCCGGTCCGCCGGCGGCGCGGTCAAGCTGATCGGCTCCGCCGGGCGGCTCGCGGACGGGACGCTCTCGGTCTGGGTGGCGCCGGCGTTTCTCAAAGAAGATTGCCCGCTGCGCGTCGTCGACGGCGTCTTCAATGCGCTGCTTCTGCGCTCCGGGGCGGCCGGGGACCTGATGTTTTACGGCATGGGCGCCGGCAAGCTCCCGACCGCCTCCTCCATCGTCGCGGACCTGATCGAATGCGCGGGGGCGAAAGGCCATCTGCGCGGCGTTTACTGGGAGGATTCCCCGAAGCCGGTGACCGCGGACGACGGCAACGTCCCGGGAAAACATTACGTCCGGCTCCGCGGGATCGGCGAAAGCTCGATCGAAAAGCTGTTCGGCCCGGTGGACTATTTGCCCTCGGAGGGCGCTTTATCCGGGGAACGCGCGTTTCTCACGATCCCGATTTCCCCGAAAACGCTCAAAACGCTGCTCGACGTCGCCCGCGCGGAGGGCGCGGAAGTCCGGTCAAATCTGCGTGTTTTTGAATAAGATAACACGGGAAGTGGAAAAAAGGAGACGTCTATGATCAAAGTCAGAATCCCCGCCACCAGCGCGAATCTCGGTTCGGGTTTCGATTCGCTGGGGCTGGCGGTCACTTTATACAATTATGTATTTATGGAGGAAGCGGAGGGCTGCCGGATCACGGCCATCGACGGCGCGGACATCCCGACCGACGAAAACAATCTGGTCTATGTCGCCGCGAAGCGCCTCTATGCCCTCTGCGGACGGCCCTTCCCCGGGCTGCGCATCTTGCAGGAGAACAACATCCCCCTTGCAAGGGGGCTCGGGTCCAGCTCGGCCTGCGTCGTCGGCGGGCTATTCGGCGCCAACGCGCTGCTCGGCGGGCCGGTCGGCCTGGACGAGATCATCAACGTCGCCGCCGCCATCGAGAGCCACCCGGACAACGTCACGCCCGCGATTCTCGGCGGCCTTGTCACGGCCGCGCTCGACGGCGGAAAGGTGTTTTACGTCAAGCAGGAGCTCGCGGCGGACCTGCGCTTCGTGACCTTTGTGCCGGATTTTGAATTGCAGACCTCCGTCGCGAGGGCCGCGCTGCCCAAAGAGGTCAGCCACCGGGACGCGGTGTTTAACCTCTCCCGCGCCGCGCTGATGAGCGCGTCGCTCTATTCCGGGAAGTACGAAAACCTCCGGATCGGCGCGGACGACCGGCTTCAACAGCCGTACCGCCTCCCTCTGATCCCCGGCGCGGAGCAAGTCTTTTCCACCGCCTACGGCCTCGGCGCCTACGCCGTCTACATCAGCGGGGCCGGCTCCACCGTCATGGCGGTCATCGACGCGAGGGACGGGGGCTTCGTCCCCCGGGCAAGGCAGGCGCTCGACGATCTCGGCCTGCAAAAATGGGACTGCACGGATTATTCCATCGACAACACCGGCACACAGATATTTTAATTTACATGAAGAGGTAGGCATATATGTCACTGATCGTACAGAAATTCGGCGGCAGCTCCGTCGCCGACCCGGCGAGTCTCGAGCATGTGGCCGGGATCGTCGCCAGAACCTACGCGGCGGGCAACAGCGTCGCGGTGGTCGTCTCCGCGCAGGGCGACACCACCGACGACCTGATCGGCCGGGCAAGGGAGGTCAATCCGAACGCGTCGAAGCGCGAGATGGATGTGCTCCTCTCGGCCGGAGAGCAGATGTCGATGTCGCTGCTCGCGATGGCGATCGAAAAGCGCGGCTACCCGGTCGTCTCCCTGACCGGCTGGCAGATCGGCATGGTGACCGATTCCAACCACGGCATCGCGCGGATCCGCCGCATCGACAAGGAGCGGCTGGAGAGCGAGCTTGGCAAAAGAAATATCGTGATCGTCGCGGGCTTTCAGGGCATCAACCGCTACGACGACATCACGACGCTGGGCAGGGGCGGGTCCGACACCTCGGCCGTGGCGCTCGCCGCCGCGCTGCACGCGGACCTGTGCCAGATTTACACCGACGTGGACGGCATTTACACGGCCGACCCGCGCGTCGTGCCGAACGCGCGAAAACTGGAGGAGATCTCCTACGACGAGATGCTCGAGCTCTCGAGCCTCGGCGCGCAGGTGCTCAACAGCCGCTCGGTGGAGATGGCCAAGAAGTACTGCGTGCCGCTGGAGGTGCGCTCCAGCGTCGAGGACGAAAAATCAGGAACGATACTGAAAGAGGTAGTAAAAGTGGAAAAGACGCTGATCAGCGGAGTCACCTATGATAACAACATCGCCCGGCTCTCTTTGATTGAAGTGCCGGATATGCCGGGGATCGCGTTCCGGATCTTCAGCCTGCTGGCCGCCAAAAACATCAACGTGGACATCATCCTGCAGTCCATCGGCCGCGGCAACACGAAGGATATCAGCTTCACGGTCTCCAGAACTCAGATACGGGAGACGCTGGATCTCATGCCGGAGTTCGTCGATCTGCTCCACGCGCAGCGCTTCGTCTGCGACGAGAACATCTGCAAGATCTCGGTGGTCGGCGCGGGCATGGAGAGCCACCCCGGCGTCGCGGCCAAGATGTTCGGCGCGCTGGCCGACGCCAACATCAACATCCAGATGATCGCCACCTCGGAGATCAAAGTCTCCGTCCTGATCGACCGGGAGGAGTCGGTCCGGGCCGTCAGAGCCATCCACGACGCCTTCGAGCCGTAAAACGGCTTTCCGGAAAGAAAAACGGATCAAAAGAAGCGGAGAGGACCCCCTGCCGGGATCCCCTCCGCTTTTTTTTGCGGCCGGGCGGGGCCTGTGTCGGGATCCGGGAGGCCGAACGAAGCGCGCTTTGCCCGACGCTTTTTAAAAAAACAGGGGCGGTCCGTACCGGCCCGCCCCGCGTCATGTTTTGTTTTCCATAGCCGCGCGTCCGGAAAGCCCCTTTGTTATCCCCCGATCCGCTCGAACAAAAAGCGCATGTAGTGCGCGTAGTGCGCGAACACGATGCCCGGTTCCTCGAGATCCGGCCACCAGCGCTTCACCCATTCCAGCGAGACGAAGCCGTCGTACCCCTCTTTTTGCAGCAGGGACAGCGCGTCGTAAACCGGAACGTCGCCGTAGCCCATCATGCGGTATTCGGCGCCGTTTGGACCCATCACGGAATCTTTGACGTGGATATAGCGGACGTGGCGTCCGACGTTTTTGTAGGTCTTCGCCGGGCTCTCGCCGAAATAGCGGTACGGATGGTGGATATCCCAGAGCACACCGGCGTTCCCCTCGGGGATCCCCTCCAAAAACTCCTTGAGCACCAAAGAATCCGCGAGCACGCCGTTTGTCTCGATGAGCACGCGCACGCCGGCTTTGCCGGCGTCCCCGGTCCCCGCGGCGTCCCCGGTCCCCGCGGCGTACTCGGCGAGCTCCGCGTAGAGGCGTTTTGCCAGAGGGAGGTCCGTCTCGACCGGCTGGGGCGTCGCGGTGCACATCACGCGGACGTACCGCGCGCCGACCCGCGCGGCGAGATCGACATAGGCCTTGGCCTCCGCGACAAAGGCGGCCGTATCCCCGGCCCCGAGACAGCAGGCGGAGGTCAGCATCGGCACCTCGAGCCCCGCTCCCGCGAGGCGCTCCTTCGTGGCCTCAAGATTCTGCGGACGAAACGGGCGCGTCGCCGGGGCGAACATCTCGTCCTCGATGCCGCGGATTTCGATCCCGTCCATGCCGAGATCCTTCGCGACGGCAAAAACTTCGTCCCAGCTCCAGCCCGGACAGCCGAGCGTCGAAAAAGCAAGCTTCATCGTCTCATCCTTTCTTTGCCGGAAGGCCCGGCGTCCTCGGACTTATCAGTTTCTCACGATAATCACACGCGACGCGGTCTCCTCCCCGGATTCGTCCCCCGTGTCCCCGCCGGCCCTCTCGTTGGCCCCGTAATAAAGGTAGACGCGCACGGCGGTGCCGCCGACGATCACGCTGTCGCCCTCCAAAAGCTCCGTGCGGTTCTCGCTGGTCTGGGAATAGACGACCCGATATTCGTATTCGACGTTGTAGTTCGGCACGAGCTGATAGGTGATCTTCAGCTCCCGCATCGCCTTTTCCGCGTCCTCGACCGTCCGGCCGACCATGTTCGGCATCACGGTCGTCTCCGGCCCCTTGCTGACCTTCAGCGTGATCGCCATGCCCGGCCGGACGTTCGCCTTCGCGTTGGCGGACTGCTCAAAGATCATCCCGGCCGGATATTCAGAGTTGTATTCCTCCTCGAAAACGAGGCCGAAATCCTCATAAAGCGTGTTGCCCTCGACGTCCTTTTGCATCCTGCCGATGAAATTCGGCACGGTCACGGTCTCCTCCCCGCTCATCTCCGTCTCGGAGGTAAACGGGTTCCGGGAGGAGGACTCCTCCCGCCCGGGGCCGAGGGTGTTTTCATATTCTTTCAGGATCAGCATGACCGCGACGGTCAGCACCGAAAGAAACACGATGCCCGCGATCAGCCCCCAGCGCGCCCCGGCGTTGGGCCGGGTGCGGACTTTCTGGACGGCGGCCTGCGCGTGAGACCTCGGCGTTTTGGCCGGGACGGGCCTTTTGTGCTCCGGGAGCTTTTCCGGGAAGAGGCCCGTGTCCCCCAAGCCGATGGAGACGCCCTTTTCGTCCTTTTTGGGATGGGTTTCATAGATCGCCGTGTTGGAATCCGGGGACTCCAGCAGCTCGGCGGTGAAGGCGTCCACGCTCTGTGTGCGGAACTCGGTCGGCGCCTGCATGGCGTGATGGATGGCCTTGGCCACGTTCACGGGGATGTAGGGGTTGAGCTGCTCCGGCGGGCAGAGGCGGTCGATCTCCATGCGGGAGCGGGCGTCCGCCGGCAGGGTGCCGGTCAGCGACTTATACAGCACGGCCGCGATGGCGTAGACGTCGGTCCACGGGCCCTGCCAGGCCTTCTCGGAGTACTGCTCCGGCGCGGCGTACCCGGCGTAGAGGTCACAGTCCAGCGCCGTGCCCTCGGTGCGGACGGCCCCGATGCCAAAGCCGCACAGCAGCAGCTGGCCCCTCGAATTCACGCGGATGGTCTTGGGGTTGATCCCGCGGTGAAGGATCCCGGCGGCGTTCAGATTGGAAATGCTGGTAAACAGCGGCATAAAAAGTTTTTTTACCTGCGCCCAGGTAAATTCGCCGCCGTTGTGGAGAAGATAATCCCCATAGGAGATCGTTTTGACATATTTATACATGGCGTAGGCGGTGTTGCGCTCGGTGAACACGCTGAGAACCGGCAAGATGGACTGGCATCGGCGCAGATTTTGCAGCGCGACCGAGAGATCCCGGTAATCGGAAAGCAGCGTTTTATATTGAGGTTCCATGCCCGGGACCGGCAGTACCATGCCGGTGAGCTCGTTGCGGGCGGCGATCCGCTGCGGCATGAACTCCCGCACGAAGACGCGCTCCTCTTTTTCCTTATCGAAACCGATGTAGGTGATGCCTTCCCCGTTCATATCGAGCGCCCGGCCGACCAGATAGCGCCCGCCGACCGTGGTTCCCGGGGTGAGGCAAGCCGGGTCGACGGGCACCTCCGCGTCGTAGCCGCAGCGGCACTTCCCGTCTTCGTCGAGCTTGGACATGCAGCCCATGCAGAGATTCAGTTCCTCAGTCACCATAGATTACTCCCCTGCTCAGATCCCCTCCTGTTCCTTTTTCCGCAGGTTCAGAAAATCCGTGGCCCACTCTCTGAGCTTGAATTTCTGGATCTTGCCGCTGGCGGTCATCGGGAAGGAATCCATAAATGCGACATAGCTCGGCACTTTGTGCCGCGCCAGTTTTTCGGACATAAATTCTTTGATCTCCCGCTCGGTCAGCTCGGCGCCCGGCTTTTTGATGACGCAGGCCATGATCTCCTCGCCGTAGCGCTCGCTCGGCACGCCGATCACCTGAACATCCGACACCGCGGGATGAAGATACAGGAACTCCTCGAGCTCCTTCGGGTAGATGTTTTCGCCTCCGCGAATGATCATATCCTTGATTCTGCCCGTTATTTTATAATAACCCATTTCGTCCACAGTTGCAAGATCCCCGGAGTGGAGCCAGCCTTCTTTATCAATGGCTTGTTTTGTCGCTTCCTCCATTTTATAGTAGCCTTTCATCGTATTATAGCCGCGGGAGCAGAATTCGCCGACCTCGCCCGGGCCGAGTTCCCGGCCCGTCTCGGGGTCCACGATCTTTGTTTCAACAAAAGGCATGTGCCTGCCGACCGTCGCCACGCGCAGCTCGAGCGCGTCGTCCGTCGTCGTCATCGTCGTGGCGGGGGACGCCTCCGTCAGGCCGTAGGTGATCGTGATGTCCCGCGCGCCCATCTCGTCGACGACCTGCCGCATCACCTGGATCGGGCAGGGCGAGCCCGCCATGATCCCGGTGCGCAGGCGGGAAAAGCTGAATTCATGAAACTGCGGGTGCTGCAAGAGGCCGATGAACATGGTCGGCACGCCATGGAACGCGGTGCAGTCCTCCTCGGAGACGGCCTTCATGACCTTGAGCGGCGAATAGAATTCGACCGGCACCATCGAGGTGCAGTGCGTCACGCAGGCCATGATCGCCAGCACGAGGCCGAAACAGTGGAAGAACGGCACCACGATGCAGAGCTTATCCTCCTCGGTGAGTTTCATGCAGTCGCCGATCGCGAGGCCGTTGTTGACGATGTTGTAGTGCGTGAGCATCACGCCTTTGGGGAATCCGGTGGTGCCGCTCGTATACTGCATGTTGACGACGTCCTGCGGGTCGAGCGAGTCCGTGAGCGCCCGGAAGGCCTCCTCCGGGACCGCGTCCGCCATCGCGTAGAGCTCGTTCCAGCCGAACATGCCGGCGGGCGTCTCCCCGTCCCCGGCGTAGATCACGTCCTTGAGAAACGGGAGCATGGGGTTTTGGTACCCGCCGGGCGCGGCGTCTTTGAGCGTCGGGCAGAGCTCGCTCAGGATGCCGGTATAGCTCGTGTCCTTAAACCCGTCGATCAGCACCAGCGCCCTGGCGTCGGACTGCCGCAGCAGGTATTCGAGCTCGAATACTTTATATGCCGTGTTGACGGTGACAAGAACCGCGCCGATCTTCGCGCTCGCGAACAGCGTCATCAGCCACGCCGGGACGTTGGTCGCCCAGATGGCGATGTGATCCCCTTTGCCGAGGCCCATCGCCATGAACCCGCGCGCGACGCGGTCCGTCTCCTCGTCGAATTCCTTCCACGTCCGGCGGTAGTCCCTGTCGTTATACTTGATCATTTCCCGGTCCGGGAATCTTTTGGCGTCCTCCGAGAGAAGTTTTCCAACCGTGATTGAAATGAGTTCGTTCATGTCTGCCTCCCAATCGCACCATTTTGTTCGGCGGTTCTTATTGTCCGTCTTTGGGCAATAAAAAAACCGTCTTTCGAAATAAATCGAAAGACGGATATTACCATATCCGCGGTACCACTTTCGTTGACGCAAAAAGCGCCCCCTCCGCCGCGGCACGATGGCCGCGCTCCCCGTATATCGGCGGGAAATGCCCGTCCTTGGCTTAATTTCCCAAAGGATTTCGGCCGGCCGCTCAAGGGTGAGTTCGCCGGCCCGGCCCTGCCGCCTCTCAGCAAACGGCGGCTCTCTGGGAAGGCGCGAAAAACGGCTACTGGTCCCTGTCAAAGCGTTAAAATTATGTAATTGCGACTATTCTATCAACTCGCGCGGCGTTTGTCAACAAAAAATTTTGGATTTTGAAAATTTGTTTCTCCACGGCCGCTTTCAGGGCGTCAAAGGCTGAAAAAGCGGCGTAAGAAGCGCGCGCCGCATCCGCCGGGAAGGGCGCGGGGGCTGGAGGGATGGGGATTTTGCGGTTTCAATACGGCGGACCGCCCGATCCCAAAAACAATCCTCCACTGTTTCGTGGGGCGGGCGGAGTGCGCTTTGCGTGGCCGGAGGCGATCTCCCCGGAAACGGAAGAGGCCCCGCCGGAAGCGAATCCGGGCGGGGCCTCTCCACCGGAAGGAGAAAAAGATGAGGAGGACGTAAGCGAAATCAAATGGCCTTCCGCAGCCCCGTGACGAGCATCACGATGCCGAGCCACGCGAGCTGGTATCCGGCGATCCAGTGGACGCCCAGACTGTCGAGGTGCCCGGTGAACAGGAAGAACACGACGAGCACGAAGCCGAGCACGATGCCGATGATCTCGAGCAGCGCGGCGAGGAACGAGGTCGCCCGGATGGCTCCGCAGGACGCGAGCAGGTCGGAGAGCGCGCCGAGGCTGCCGTTATAGACGGCGGCGGCCGGGGCCTTCTCCCGCTCCCGCGTAAGCTCGGAGCATTTGGCCTGATATTTGGAGGAGAGCAGCTGGATCTGGTCGATCGGGTAGCCGTAGAGCGCGGTGATCTTCTCAATCGTGACGTTCGGGTCGCTGCAGTTGACGACAAGGCGGATCCCGTGTTTCGCGAGCAGGCCCAGCGACCTTGCGACCTCCGGGTCGGCGCGGTAGCTCAAAACGAACATGGCGGTCAGCTCGCCGCTGTTGGAGAGATAGAGGATGTCCCGGCCGCCGCCGACGTATTTTTCCTCATAATCGTGGGACGGGATGTCGACGCCGTGGTTGAGCATCAGCTCGCGGTTGCCGATCAGCACGCGCCTCGAATTCACCCACGCGGAGAGGCCCATGCTGTCCTCATAGACGATGCTGTCCACCGGCTTGAGCAGGCTGTAATCCCCCTGGACAACGTTGATGAAGATCCCGGAGAGCGTGCTCCTCGTCGAGCAGATCACCGAGGCCGCGTCGAGGATGGCCTCGTCGATGCGCCCCTGCGCGAAGGTCTTGATCCCGTGCAGCACGATGCTGCCGTCCGGGAAGAGCTCGTCGATGTCGAGCAGGACCGAATCCGCTTCGGCAAAGGTTTCGGCTGTGTAGCCGCCCGCGATCATCGAGCCCTGCCGGTTGAGCTCCCGGCAGGCGCGCATGACCGGCATCGTGCCGGCGATCATCGCGGAGAGCGGGCTCGCGATGCACAGGATCGCCGCGAAACCGTTGATCGCGGTCTGAATATTCCCGGTGAAGAAGAAGGAGGCGCCCGCCGCGATGATCGCGGCGAAAAAGACGATCGGCGCGACCGTCTTGGCGATGCCCTCCGTCGCGTCGTCGCGGTAGGAGAGCTCCAAGAAGCCGGTGAAGAATTTGGCCTTGGCCCCGCAGCACAGGCGCGGCACCTCGTCGGTCTGGCCGGTCAGCTCGCGGGCGAGCTCCCGGTTGTGGACCGGCAGCAGGGAATGCTTGCCCTCCCCCTCGGTCAGCGCCCGGAAGTTATGGATGATGCGGCTGCTCGAAAACAGCTTTCCGACGGTGTTAAACAGCAGGGTCAGGATCGCGACCGGGAAATAGAGGTTGGCCCCGCCGGCGAGGATATTTTCCGGGCGGATGACCATCGAGACCCCAAGCACGATCGCGCCGATCACCGCGGAGGCGGCGAAACTGTCGTTGGTGGCGCGGAATTTGAGCAGCCCGATGACGCCGCTGCCCACCGCGTTGTTGCAGATGAGCGCCGCGACGCACAGGATGGCGAGATTCGCGGCCGGGAAGAGCACGTTGTCCGAAGCATAACCAAACGGCTCGGGCAGGGCCAGATTCAGCATCGGCGCAAAGGAGAGGATCGAGGAAAAGATCAGCATCAGCGCCGTGAGCATCAGCCGGACCGTCAGGCCCGTACGCTCCATGGCAAGCTCTTTCGCCACGGCGGCCTTCTGAGAGGGATCGCAATAATCCTCCGCCGCGGGCTCCCCGTCCCCGGGTTCCCGTTCGGCTGCGGCGGCCATGATCTCCCGCGCCACCTCGCGGTTGCTCGATTCGGAGAATTTGATCTTATTCGGAGCGCTCAGCGCCGGGAGATCCTGCTCGGTCGGCTCCTTGGCCTGCGACATGAATTCCTGCACCTTGCTCTTCCGTTTTTCCACATATTCGTTATAGAGTTCTTTGTTTTTGGAGACCGTCACCGGGCCGTCCGCGGCGGTGGGGTTCTCCGGCTCCTCAAAGAAGCTGTCCTCCGGGATGCTGACGCGAAACGCCTCTTTTTCTCCGGGCGGGGCCGGGATCTCCTGCACGGGGATCTGATCCGGCGCCAAAGGCACGGCGGGGGCCGTGGCTCTTGCGGGCGCAACGGCTCCTGACGAAGCCGGGGGCTTTTCGGCCGGGCGCTCCGGGACAAACGCGGCGCGCTCGAACCCCCTCTCCGGGCGCGGCAGCGCGTCCCCGGGATTTTCTCTCCGGCGGCGGACCGGCTCCTTGGGCGGGATATAGTCCTCCCGCGGCGAGGTGACCGAGAAGCCGTCTTTGGCAGGCTCCGGCGCTCTCGGCACTCTCTGCGCCCGCGCCGGGGGGACCTCCTGCGGCCGCTCCGCGGACCTTGGCCGCTTGCCGTTCTTCCACTCCGTGGGCCCGAAATATTGGGAGAGCGTGTCGTCCACCTGAATGGTCCGGGTGGTCATCGGCTCCGAACTGTATCGCTGCGTATAGGCGGGGACGGCGGGCGCCTTCTGAGGCTTACTTTGCCCCGCCCCGGTCTGCCGCTGCTCAAAGAAATCGCCGCCCGTGTGGGATTCTTCCTTGCGCGGGCCGTAATCGCCGCTTTGTGCGCCCTGTTTTTCCTTCTTGCGCTTGATTTCTTCTAAAATATCGTCAACCGAATATTTCTCAGACATCACGATCCCCTTCCGCATATCCGCAAAATTTTTTATTTCTCAGCGCGCGGAGATTCCCATCCTTTGGCGCGCCGCTTCGTACATCACGACCGACGCCGCGACCGAAGCGTTCAGCGATCCGATCTTCCCCCGCATCGGCAGGGAGACGACGAAATCGCATTTTTCCTTGACCAGCCGGCCGACGCCTTCCCCCTCCGCGCCGACCACGAGCCCGATCGGGCCGCTCATGTCCGCCCGCCACAGGGGCTCGCCGCCCATGTCCGCGCAAAAGATCCAGAGCCCGCTCTTTTTGAGCCTCTCGATCTCGTCCGCCAGATTCGTCACCCGCGCGACGGGCACGTATTCAACGGCTCCGGCGCTTGTCTTGGACACCGCGTAGCTGAGCCCGACGCTCCGCCGCTTCGGGATGATGACGCCGTGCGCGCCGCAGCACTCCGCGGTGCGGATCAGCGCCCCGAGGTTGTGCGGGTCCTCCAGCCCGTCGGCAAGGATCAGGAACGGCGGCTCCCCGCGCTCCTCGGCGAGCATGAGCATCTCCTCGACCTCCGCGTAACGGTGCGCCGCGGCGAAGGCCATCACGCCCTGCGCGTTCGCGCCGGCGGATTCCTCCTCGATCTTGACCGGGGAGACCTCCTTGACCGGCACGCCGGCGTCCTTCGCCATCGCGAAGAGCCGCCCGAGCCCCTCCGCGCCCTTCGCGACGAGGATGCGGTCGATGCTGCGCCCGGCTTTCAGCGCCTCGATGACCGGGTTCCGGCCGACGATCTTTTCGTTCTCCTGACTCTCTTCCGCGGCGGCGCGGGTACGTTCCGGCATAAACAGGTTCCCTCCATCGGATTTTATTCGGCGCTCAGTCGCCTTTCATCAAATCGGAAATCGACACCACGGTCTCGATCCAGCAGTCGCGCAGCTTCATGCAGACCTCGCGGCCCCTCGGCGTGCGGACATAATATTTTCGCGGCTTGGAGCCGCTCGTCTCCCACTCGCTGCGCAGGAGGCCCTGCTTCTCGAGGCGGCGCAGCAGCGGATAGAGCGTGTTGCCGTCCACCGGGACGCCCTTGTCCGATAACTCCTGTACCAGAAAATAGCCGTATTTCGGCCGGTCAAGCTGATTGAGCACTCCGAGAACCACAGTCCCCCTGCGCAGTTCCGACGCGAGGTTTTCGATGATCTCGTCGTTGTTCAAGCAGCCCGCCCCCTTTCAAAAGATAGAATTCCCCGTGACAAAACCATTTTCCGCGCAGATTTTCTCTCCCAGAAAGTCTGCGCCGATCTACTTGAAATTATACTGTATATGGTAATTTATTGTCAAGTAAAAAATGATATAATTTCTCTTTATTTTTAAATAAATTTGTTCGTGATTTTATATATTTTTATTTTTACCATAATTTATAATTGTTAATAATGTGTTTAATACTTTGATGTGTGCCATTTGGTCTATAATAAAAAAATAGCAGAAACAAGCCGTCTGTTCCTGCTATTTCTTTTTTTTGCGTCAGCGCACCTGCGGCACCTGTTCCGGCACATAGTTCCCGCCGCCGGAGCGGAGCACCCGGCCGTTTTCCACGGCAAGCTCTCCGCCGAGGAAGACCGCACGCGGCCTGCCGGTGAGCCCGAGGCCCGCATACGGCGTGAAACCGTACGCGGAGAAATCCGGTTTTTCCTCATCGTTATCGCATTTCCAGGCTTCATCCCAGACGACGATGTCGGCATCTGCTCCCTCGGCAAGGACGCCTTTCCCCGGCAGAAGGCCGAACAGCCGCGCGGGATTCTCACAAAGGAGG
>CAZAAR010000028.1:11983-24381 GCA_964483415.1 uncultured Oscillospiraceae bacterium | reverse complement strand
CAAGTAAGACCCCTTGCAGACTACAAGGTTGATAGGCTCAATGTGTAAGCGCGGCGACGCGTGAAGCTTGCGAGTACTAATCGGTCGAGGGCTTGACCTTTCGCTTCCTTTCTCTTCGAAATTTATTCCATATCAGTGTTCTTATTCGGTTCTCAGGGCTCTTTTGTAAAATGGGTCCCTGATTTGCGAAGATAAATCCCGCCGTCACGGTGGAATATTGTCTTTAGCATGCGCCATTAGCTCAGTTGGTAGAGCAGCTGACTCTTAATCAGCGGGCCCTGGGTTCGAGTCCCTGATGGCGCACCATATGGCCCGGTGGTCAAGTGGCCTAAGACTCCGGCCTCTCACGCCGGCAACGGGGGTTCGAATCCCCCCCGGGTCACCACAGTCGGTATTGATTACGGCGAGGTTCCACCTGTTCCCATTCCGAACACAGAAGTTAAGCTCGTTCGTGCCGAAAATACTTGGAGGGCAGCCTCCCGGAAAAATAGGTCGGTGCCGACATAAAATAGTCCGGATGGCTGCTTTGCCATCCGGATTATTTTTTTTAAAAGACAGAAAGGCGGCCGAAGAATTGAAGAACATTCCGATCGTTTTATTGGCGGGACTTTTCGTTTGCCTGACCGCCTGCGGCCCCAATGCGGAGCAGCCGGGGCTTCCTTCCGACGCGGTTTCTTTTTCGGAGGCCGCCTCCTCTTCGCCGGAACCGGACCCGGCCGGGCCGGAGCAGAGCGCCCATGACACGGCAGCCTATCCTTTTTATGAGGACGGGGATTTTTTACAAAAGGCCTACGATATGGGGTATACGGACGGTTTGCTCGAGACCTGCTGGCAGGCCGGGCACACGAAGGAGTCGCTGCTCGATCCGCCGCTCTCTTTTCAATATGACGTGTCTCCCGACGGGAACCGGGTCCTGTATCAGGGCGCTACCCCGGAGGGAGGCATGCTGCTGGGCGAGGAGCTTCTCTGCCTCAAAGACAATCGGACGGGCAAAGCGGTCGTCCTCCATACGGAGAGGATCATGCCCGGCGCGAACAGATATTTTTCCGCGGACGGCAGCGTGGGGATCTTCGACAGTTACGGTGGGGCGCTGTTTGACCTCGAGGGGAACGAGCTGTTCTCGGCCACGCTGGATCCGGAGGGGATGGGGTATTATATCTATATGCCCGTCTATAACCCCGCGGCGGATACGCTGGTCGGGCTGGGGACCAGCTACAAAGAGGGAAACACCCCGGATTATGCCGACGGCCACGCGTTTGCCTGGATGGAGGCGAGCCTCGACGGAGAGGTGAAAACGGCAAACCGAACCGATATTCTTATGGAAGTCAACAGATACGGCCAGATCCTGTATCCCGATTACGCGGGCCTCAGGGACGGGACATGGTGGGCGGCGATGACGACTCCGGCCGGCCGGTATGTGTTTTATTCCCTTGATCTGGACGCCGATTTTGAAATCAAACCGGCCGACGGCGACGCGTTCCGGGCGGCGTTTCCTTTTTATGCCGGAAAAGGATAATCGCCCTGTTCGCTTCGGAGGAAAGGGGGATTCCCGCGATCCCCGCGGCCGCCCGTTGCCCGTTCCGGATATGGAAATTTAAGCTCGCTCGTGCCGGAAACACTTGGAGGGCGGCCTTCCGGGAGGATGGGTCGGCGCCGAAATCCTGTCTCGCTTTAAAAGAAGCGGGACATTTTTTATGTTTTTTTGAAATTCCCTTTCCTTTTCCGCGCATCAAATTTATAATGAAATTGCACTGTATTTATGATAGCCATGAATGGTGGTGTGGTTATGATATTGGACCCCGGTTTGGCCTTAAAGGCGCGGGACGGAGACAGGGATGCCTTCGCCGCGCTTTATGAGGCCTGTTACCCTGAGCTGTACCGATTTGCGCTGTACACGCTCGGAAATCAGGAGGATGCGCTGGATGCGGTCTCGGACACGTTTCTCGAGGCTTTTAAAGGTGTCTCCAATTTGCGGGAACCGGCCGCTTTCAAAGGCTGGATCTTCCGCATCCTGAGCGTGCGCTGCAAACGCGCCGTCGGAGGGCTGATTCTGCGCAGAAACACCTTCAATCTCGACGATTTTGTCGAGACCGCCGACCGCGGCGGCGTGAGCCTCGAGGACGCGGCCGTGGATAACGCCGCGCTCGCCAAAGCGATCGCGAAGCTCCAGCCCGAAGAGCGCATGATCCTTGTGCTCAACGTGCTGCACGGCTACACCACAAAAGAGATCGCGGAGATGCTGGCCAAACCTCAGGGAACCGTAAGCTCGAAGCTGCACCGTACATACGGAAAGCTTCGTGACATGCTGGGAGGTGAGGAGGATGGCTGAGAATGAGGAAGAAATGTTTACAGAAACGCTGAACCAACGACTTTTTAATCTTGACCAATCCATCCCGGTTCCGCCGATGCCGGACGTCGGCCTGCTTTTTGAGCGGCTGGCGGGACCCGGCGTCAAGAAAAACAACATCCGTCTTTTCACAATGCTCAAAACGGCCGCGGTCGCCGGTATCTGTCTGGCCGTGCTCATCCCGGTGCTCAGAAACGGCGTCGGCGCGAGGGGCGCCTCGCCGCAGGCCGAAGAGACGGCCAACATGCTGGCGATGGGCTCCCCGGCTTCGTACGACGAGGGCGTCGCGGAGGAATACGCCGCCGCCCCGGCGGAGTCTCCCGAAACGCGATATAAAGCCGCGGTGCCCGGCGCGGAGGAATCCGCGAAGGCATACGGAAGGGACGGCAGCGGGGATTCCGCCCCGCTGACCTGCGGGATGGAATCTACGGAAGAGGAAACCGGCGCGGCGCCTTCCCCGCTCGAGCTGCTGGCGAATTATTTCGCCGCCGGGGGGCGGGAGGTCGCGGCCGAGACACAGGACGCGGAGCAGATTTACGATACCGGAAAGCGGCGGGTGGAGATCAGCCCCGCGGGCGATTCCGTCTCGGTGCTCGTCTACGACGGCGCCGGCCAGGCGGAGCTGCTCAGCGGCTTCTGGGTGGAGGGCGGTTACGTCTCCTCCGATCTTTCGGGGGACGGACGGACCTGTACCGTCGTCGTCGCGAAAGCGGTGACGGCCGAAGAGGTGGAGGCCGGGGACATCATGCCGCAGACCGGGGATCTCTTGGGCTCCCCGGAGGAGCTGGCGATGGAATCCGTGACGGTTCCGGGGGCGGTCGTCCCGCGCGTCACAATGATCGCGGTGATCGACCTCTATTCCGGAGAATATCGGATCTCGGCGGAGCTGAGATAAAAAGTCAAAAGAAAAAAGGAGCGGCTCGCCGCTCCTTTTTTCTTTTGAAACCGCCGCCGTGGGACGGCCGCGTTCAAAAGGTGATCCTTGTAAAAACGCCCTCCAAATAGGGGCGGATCTCCGCCGTCCGTTTTTCGGCTGCCATGTCGCCGCCGCATTCGGGGCATTTGCCGTGGATCTTGCGCCTCTCCCGCTCGGCGTCCTGTTCTGATAGAAAATTTCCCGCCGAGAACGCGCAGCTTTTGCAGTCGACGAAAAAGTAATTCGGAAGAACGCCTCCGGTCATGAGATCGATGCTGTTCGGTTTTGCGGACATTCAAAGCACCTCCGTCATAAAAAAACAGGTTCCGGGCCTTTAGACTTCTGGAATTCGTTTCCAGCTCCATCGTACCATCTTTTTTCGGAATTTGCAAGGCCGGGCCCGTTTTTTGAGAGGAATCCGCCGCCCGCCCGACCCCGGGCGCGGACGGGCGCGGGCCGGGGCGAGGCAAACGATTCGCGAACAAAAGGGGACAAAATAAACGCGGCGGTTCTGCGGTTTTGATTTCTCCTTGAAAAGAAAAGCGCGGTGTCATATAATATAATAGGATAGGTATTGCGGCGTCCCGCCGCGGAGGGCGGGGAGCGGGTGAAACGGAGGACATATGGCGAAAAGACAGGAGTACGGCAACGACAGCATCTATTCCCTCAAAGGGGCGGACCGCATCCGGAAGCGCCCGGCCGTGGTGTTCGGCTCCGACGGCGTCGAGGGCTGCGAGCACGCGATCTTTGAGATCATCTCCAACGCGATCGACGAGGCGCGCGCCGGATACGGGGATCGGATTCTCATCACCCGCTATCTGGACGGCTCGGTGGAGGTCGAGGATTTCGGCCGCGGCTGCCCGGTGGATTATAACCAGAAAGAGCAGCGCTACAACTGGGAGCTGCTGTTCTGCGAGCTCTACGCCGGCGGGAAATACGACGCGGCGGAGAATTACGAATACTCCCTCGGCCTCAACGGGCTCGGCCTGTGCGCGACGCAGTACGCCTCCGAGTGGATGGAGGCGGAGATCTGCCGGGACGGGTATCTCTACCGCCTGCGCTTCGAGCGCGGCGAGAACGTCGGCGGCCTTCAAAGGGAGGCGACGGCGCGCAAGAAGACCGGCTCCCGCGTCCGCTGGAAACCGGACCGCGAGGTCTTCACCGACACGGCGGTGCCGGAGGAGTGGTACGCGGACACGGTCAAGCGGCAGGCGGTCGTCAACGCGGGCCTGCTGTTCATTCTGAAAAGTCAAAAGCCCGGCGGGGGCTATGAGAGCGCGGAGGTCCGCTACGAAAACGGCATCGCCGATTATGTCAAAGAGCTCGCCGGGGAGGGCCCGTCGCTGACGGGCGTGCAGTTCTGGCAGGGCGAGCGCACCGGCCGCGACCGCGAGGACAAGCCGGATTATAAAGTGAAGATTCAGGCCGCGTGCTGCTTCTCCAACCGGGTCAAGGTGATCGAGTATTACCACAACTCGAGCTGGCTCGAGCACGGCGGCTCCCCGGAGAAGGCGGTCAAGAGCGCGTTCGTCTCTCAGATCGACGCCTATATCAAGAACGCCGGGAAATACCTCAAAAACGAGAGCCGGATCGGCTTTCAGGACGTGGAGGACTGCCTCGTGCTGATCACCTCCTCGTTCTCCTCCCAGACCTCCTACGAAAACCAGACCAAAAAGTCCGTCACCAACAAGTTTGTCGCGGAGGCCATGACCGACTTCCTCAAGCACCAGCTCGAGGTCTATTTCATCGAGAACCCGGACGACGCCGCGCGCGTGGCCGAGCAGGTGCTCATCAACAAGCGCAGCCGCGAGAACGCGGAGCGCACGCGCCTCAACCTCAAAAAGAAGCTCGCCGGCACCATCGACATGACGAACCGCGTGGAGAAATTTGTCGACTGCCGCACCAAGGACATCGGCCGCCGCGAGATCTACATCGTCGAGGGCGACTCCGCCTTGGGCGCCTGCAAGCAGAGCCGGGACGCCGATTTTCAGGCCATCATCCCGGTGCGCGGCAAGATCCTCAACTGCCTCAAGGCGGACTACGACAAAATCTTCAAGAGCGACATCATCACCGACTTAATCAAGGTGCTGGGCTGCGGAGTCGAGGTCAAGACGAAGGCCAACAAGGAGTTCTCCACCTTCGACCTCGACAGCCTGCGCTGGAACAAGATCATCATCTGCACGGACGCGGACGTCGACGGTTTCCAGATCCGCACGCTGATTCTCACGATGCTCTACCGCCTGACGCCGTCCCTGATCGAAGAGGGCTTTGTCTATATCGCCGAGTCCCCGCTCTACGAGATCGTCTGCGGGGACCAGAGCTACTTCGCGTGGACCGACGACGAGAAGGACCGGGTCGTGCAGAAGCTCGGCGGCAAAAAGATGAGCGTCCAGCGCTCCAAGGGCCTCGGCGAGAACGAGCCGGATATGATGTGGCTCACCACGATGAATCCGGAGACGCGCCGCCTGATCAAGATCATGCCGAGCGAGACGCAGGCGACCGCCGACAAATTCGATCTGCTGCTCGGGGACAACCTCGCGGGCAGAAAGGACTATATCGCCGAGAACGGCTATCTCTACCTCGACGACATGGATCTGTCGTAAAAATTCGATTACGGGAGGGGGGGGCGGCGCTTCGTGACAGCGAAAATCGCGGTGGAAAAGGCCGCTTTCCGCTTTGATAAGCTATTCGATTATGAGATCCCGCCGGAGCTTTTGGGCGCGGTGGAGCCGGGGAAGCGCGTGCTCGTGCCGTTCGGCGCGGGCGGGGCGAAGCGGCAGGGCATGGTGTTCGCGCTTGCCGAAGCGCCGGAGACGCCGGACGCGAAATTAAAGCCCGTTTTGTCGGTGCTCGACGGCGAGCCCGTCCTCTCCGGGGAACTGCTGGCGCTCGCCGCGCATCTGGCGGAGCGCACCTTCTGCCCGCTCTTTGAGGCGGTCAAGGCGATGTTGCCGCCGGGGCTCGGCTACAAGCCGGTCTACCGGTTCCGTGTCGCCCCGTCGCTCGACGAGGAGACGCTCTCCGACGAGGAGCTGCGCGTCGTCCGATTTCTGCGCGAAAAGAAGGGCGCGGCCGACGGCAAGGCGCTGATGCGGGCGTTCGGCTTCGGGAATCTTTCTTATTTTAACGGGCTCGCCGCGCGCGGCATCTTAGAAAAAACCGGGACGGCGAGACGCGCGGTCGGCGACGAAACGCTGCGCATGGCGCGGCTGACGCCGGAGATCTCCGGGCTGCTCGAGAGCGGCGGGAACCTCCCGTTTAAGGTGACGCCGAAGCAGCGCGAGGTGCTGGACTTCCTGCGCGAAAACGGCGCGGTCTGCGTCAAAGAGATCGGCTACTACACCGCCGCGGGCCCGGCCGTCGCCGGGGCGCTGGTCAAAAAGGGCGCGGTGGAGTATTTTGAGCAGCCCTCATTCCGCACGCCCTATAAGGACGCAAAAAAGACCGCGGACGCCTCGGAAATTGTGCTTTCCGAGGAGCAGCAGGCCGCCTACGAGGGCGTCCTCGCCCTCTGCGGGACCGGAGAGAGCTCCGCGGCGCTCCTTTTCGGCGTCACCGGCAGCGGCAAGACACAGGTCTTCATGAAGCTGATCGACGCCGAGCTCAAAGCCGGCCGGCAGGTGATCCTGATGGTGCCGGAGATCTCGCTGACGCCGCAGATGATCGGGCGCTTCATCGCGTGTTTCGGCCGCGAGGTCGCGGTGATGCACAGCGCGCTCTCGGCCGGCGAGCGGATCGACGAGTGGAAGCGCGTCAAGAGCGGCAAGGCCAACATCGTGATCGGCACGCGCTCGGCGGTCTTCGCCCCGGCCCCGCGCCTCGGCCTCGTCATTCTCGACGAGGAGCAGGAGCAGAGCTATAAATCCGACCGGTCGCCGCGCTTTCACGCGCGGGACGCGGCGGCGTTCCGGTGCGGAAAGCTCGGGATCCCGCTGCTGCTCGCCTCCGCGACGCCCTCCATCGAGACGTTTTATAAGGCCAAAGAGGGCAAGATCCGGCTCTTTGAGATGGCGGACCGCTACGGCGGCGCGAAGCTGCCGGACACGGTCATCGTCGATATGAAAGAGGAGGACCTCAAAGGCAACACCGGCGTGCTCAGCGAGGGACTCGCCGCGGAGCTCGCGTGGAACCTTGAGCACGGGCAGCAGTCGATCCTCTTGATGAACCGCCGCGGCTACAACACGGTCGCGCGCTGCATGCGCTGCAACACCGTCAAATCCTGCCCGCGCTGCGACATTCCGCTCATCTATCACAGGGCGAACGGCCGCCTGATGTGCCATTACTGCGGCTATTCGGAGCCCGCGACCGTCCGCTGCGATTCCTGCGGCAGCGAGTACGTCATGTATTCCGGCTGCGGCACGCAGAGGGTGGAGGACGAGCTGCGCCGGGATTTCCCGGACGCCCGCGTCCTCCGGATGGACCTCGACACGACGATGGCGCGCTATTCGCACGACCGGTATTTCGCCGAATTCGCGGACGGCAAATATGAGATTATGATCGGCACCCAGATGGTCGCGAAGGGGCTCGATTTCCCCGGCGTGACGCTCGTAGGCGTGCTCGCGGCGGATATGAGCCTCTACGGGGGCGATTACCGCAGCTATGAGCGCACGTTCGGCCTGCTGACGCAGGTGATCGGCCGCTGCGGGCGCGCGGGGCTCTCCGGCCGCGCCTATATCCAGACCTATTCCCCCGAGCACGGCGTGCTCGTGCGCTCCTCCGCGCAGGATTACCGCGCGTTTTATGAGGACGAGATCCTCAACCGCAAGGTGATGCTCTACCCGCCCTACTGCGCGATGGGTTCGGTCCTCTTCTCCGGCGAAAAGGAAAAGGAGGTCCGGGAGGCGGCAGAGGCGTTTTCCGCGGACTTCGCCGGGCGGATCAAGGAAGCCGGACTTCCCGCGAGGCTGCTCGGCCCGACGCCCTCGCGGGTGCCCAAAGTGGCCGGCAAATGGCGCTGGAAGCTCATTATGAAATACCGGCCGGACGGCGCGTTTTTCCGCGTCGCGGCACAGGAACTGCGGGCCTTCGCGAAGCGGTACCGCTACGGTAAAATCGAAGTATCCGCCGATCCCACCGATATCGGCTGAAATCAAGGTAAAAATAAACCCGTCACGAAAGGTAGAAATAAGAATGGCACTCAGAACGATTGTTTTGGATGGCGACCCGATCCTTCGGAAGGTCTGCCGCCCGGTTGAAAAATTTGACGACCGCCTCGCCCAGCTTCTGGACGACATGGCCGAGACGATGCACAAGACGGAGGGCGCGGGCCTCGCAGCGCCGCAGGTCGGGGTTATGCGCCGCGCGATCGTGGTGGACGTGGGCGACGAGAAGGGCGTGGTCGAGCTTGTCAACCCGGAGATCGTCGCCGCCGCCGGAGAGCAGGAGGGCCACGAGGGCTGCCTCTCTTTCCCGGGGAAATGGGGCATCGTCACCCGCCCGATGACCGTCACCGTCCGGGCGCAGGACCGCCGTGGCGAGTGGTTCGAGATCACCGGCGAGGCCCTCAAGGCCCGCGCGTTCTGCCACGAGATCGACCACCTCAACGGCGTCTGCTTCGTGGACATCGCCAAGCGGATGCTGGAGCCCGGTGAAGAGGAATAATCGTCACGGACGCTCAGGTTCCCGGGAAAAGGCCACGTCTTTCCCGAAAAAGGGAAGGCGCTCTCCGCCTGTGGGACGGGGGGCGGCCCCATGGGTTGGGAAATAAATCTCACCGCATGGATTGCAAAAACAGACGTCTTAACCCGGCAAGCGGGAATAAAACCCCGGGGGCGGCGTCTTACTGCCCGGGAACCGCCTCATGTTTTCTTATTATAAAAAAGGAGGCCCTCCGCAAGACGGAGGAGCGCTTCGGATTTACAGCGAAAGGGGATTTGCGCCTTGAAAGATCTGCGCATCGTTTTTATGGGCACGCCGGACTTTGCCGCGGCGATCCTGCGGCGGCTGATCGACACCGGCAGAAACGTGGTCGGCGTGATCTCCCAGCCGGATAAGCCGGCGGGCCGCAAACAGGCCGTCCTGCCGACGCCGGTCAAGGCGCTCGCGCTTGAAAGCGGCATCCCGGTCTGGCAGCCGGTCAAGCTCCGCGACGGCACCGCGCTCGCGCTCCTAAAGGAGCTGCGCCCGGATCTCGTCGTCGTGGCCGCCTACGGCAGGATCCTGCCGGCGGAGCTGCTGGCGGCGCCGGAGCTTGGCTGCGTCAACATCCACGGCTCGCTGCTGCCGAAATACCGCGGCGCGGCCCCGATCCAGTGGAGCGTCCTAAACGGCGAGGAAAAGACCGGCGTCACCGCGATGTTTATGGCGGAAGGCATGGACACCGGCGACATGATCCTGAAGCTCGAGACGCCGATCGGCCCGGAGGAGACCTCCGGCGAACTGTTCGGGCGCCTCGCGGCCCTCGGCGCCGACGCGATCGAGCGGACGCTCGCGCTGTTCGACCGGGGTTCCGTCCCGCGCGTGCCGCAGGACGACGCCGAGGCGACCTTCGCCCCGATGCTCAAAAAAGAGATGAGCGTCATTGATTTCACAAAATCCGCGCGCGAGCTGCACGATCTTGCCCGCGGGCTCGACCCGTGGCCGGTCGCCTGCGCCTCGCTCGACGGGAAATCCATAAAGGTCTATAAAATGGCCGCCGCCGAGGGCTTTTCGGGCGAGCCGGGCGTCCTGCTCGACGACCGGCGCTTCATCGTCGGCTGCGGGGATGGGGCCGTGGAGCTGCGGGAGGTCCGTCCGGAGGGCGGCAAGCGGATGAGCGGCACCGATTTCATGCGCGGCCGACGCCCGGAAAAGGGCGCGTGCCTCGGATAAGGAGGGATACGATGTTCGGTTTGGATTATCTTTATTATTACGGCTTCGATTATTATTATCTGATTCTCATTGTGCCGGCCCTGCTGCTCGGTTTATGGGCCTCGTATCAGGTGAATCATACTTTTAAAAAATACGGCGAGGTCCCCTCGAGCCGGGGCTATACCGGCGCGGACGCCGCGGGGCTGATCCTGCGGCAGAACGACGTGGGCAACGTGGGCATCCGGCAGGTGCGCGGCCGCCTGACCGACCGCTATGATCCTAAAAACAGGGAGCTCTGCCTCTCCGACGGCGTCTACGGCAGCACCTCCGTCGCGGCCATCGGCGTCGCGGCGCACGAGGCCGGCCACGCCATCCAGCACGCGGTCGGCTATTTTCCGATCCGGGTGCGCGAGCTCATCGTCCCGGTCACGCAGATCAGCTCGTTCCTCTATATGCCGCTGATCCTCTTGGGCCTGCTGCTCTCGTTTGAGCCGCTGATCTCGGCGGGCATCGTGCTTTTTGCGATGATCGCCCTGTTCCAGTTGGTCACGCTGCCGGTGGAATTCAACGCCTCCCGCCGCGCGCTGAAGATTCTGGAGGAAAACGACATCCTCTACGGCGAGGAGCTGATCGGCGCGAAAAAGGTGCTCCGGGCCGCGGCGCTGACCTATGTGGCGGCCATGATAACCTCAATCGCCCAGCTTTTGCGGTTCATCCTGCTCTTCAGCGGGAACCGCAGAAGGCGCTGACCGCGCGGGCCGCAAAATATTTGAATGTAAGGACGCGGCGCTTTGCCGCTTCGTGAACGACAAAGTTTTTATTTGAAAAGAAAGGGGGCGCCCGCGATGGCGGAAACGGCGCGCGTATTGGCCGCGAAGGCCGCGATGCGGGTGTCCTCCGGCGGCTATTCCAATCTGGTCCTCGGCGCCGCGCTGAAAAATTCGGAGCTCGACGCGCGGGACAAGGCGTTCGCCTCGGCGCTCTTTTACGGCGCGCTGGAGCGGCGCATCAGTCTCGACCGGCGGCTCGCCCGGTACTGCTCCCGGCCGCTCGAAAAACTGACGCCCGCGGTGCTGGAGTCGCTGCGGCTCGGGCTTTACCAGATCCTTTACATGGATTCAGTCCCGGATTCCGTGGCGGTCAACGAGTCCGTGGAGCTTGTAAAGGCGCTCGGCGCGGCGAAGGCCTCCGGCTTTGTCAACGGCATCCTGCGCGCCTATCTGCGCGGCGGCAAGGAGGAGGAGACCGCCGCCCTGCCGCCGTTGGAGCGGCTCTCGGCCGAGTACGCCGCCCCGCTCTGGCTCTGCGAGAGATGGGCGGCGGAATATGGCTTCGCGCGCGCGGAAAGCGCCCTCAGGGCCTCTCTGGGCGCGCCCCCGGTCTGGGTCAGGGTCAACACGCTGACGACCGATCCGGCCGAACTGACGGCGCTGCTGGCGGCGGAGGGCATCCCGGCCGAGGGCTGCGATTTTCTCCCGGACGCGCTCAAAATCTCCTGCGCCGCGCCGGACGAGACGGAATGTTATCAAAAGGGCCTCTTTCATGTGCAGGACGTCTCAAGCCAGCTCTGCGTCGCGGCGCTCGACCCGAAACCGGGCGAGCGCGTCTACGACTGCTGCGCCGCGCCCGGGGGCAAGGCCTTCACCGCGGCGGAGCGGATGGGCGGCACGGGCGAGCTGCTCGCCGGGGAGCTGCACCCCAAGCGCGCCGCGCTCATCTCGGAGGGTGCGGAGCGCCTCAGCCTCAAAAACGTAAAAACCGTCGTCGGCGACGCCACCGTTTTCGATGAGTCGCTCGGCGTCTTCAATAAAATTCTCTGCGACGTGCCCTGCTCGGGCCTCGGCGTCATCCGCCGGAAGCCGGAGATCCGCTTCAAAAAGCCGGAGGAGCTCTCGGGACTGCCGGAGATCCAGTTCGCCGTCGCGTCAACCGCCGCGAAGCATCTCGCGCCCGGCGGCGCGCTCGTCTACTCCACCTGCACGCTCTCGAAGGCCGAAAACGAGGCCGTCGCGGAGCGCCTGCAAAAGGAATGCGGCCTTGTCCCGGCCCCGTTGCCTAAGGCAATGATGCTTCCGGAATCCGTGGGGCGGTATTCCGCCGACGGCTTCTCGGTGACGCTGATGCCGGGCGAACTCGAATCGGACGGATTTTATTTCGCGCGCTTTCAAAGGGGGTGACGGATTTGGAACAAACCGACCTGCGCGGGCTGCCCTATGAGCGGCTCAAAGCGGAGACGGACGCGCTCGGCCTGCCCGCGTTCCGGGCAAAACAGCTTTTCTCTTGGCTCCACCAGCGGCGGGCGAAGGATTTTTCGGAGATGACCGACCTGCCCAAGGCGCTTAGGGA
>CAZAAR010000028.1:0-11973 GCA_964483415.1 uncultured Oscillospiraceae bacterium | reverse complement strand
AGCGGCTTTCTGAGCGTTATTGTCTCGCAAAGGTGTCGATCGAAAGAAAACTGGTCTCGGCGAGGGACGGGACGGTGAAATACCTCTATGCGCTGCCGGACGGCGAGCACGTCGAGGGCGTGCGCATGTCCTACCGGCGCGGCGGGAGCCTGTGCATCTCCACGCAGTGCGGCTGCCGCATGGGCTGCGCCTTCTGCGCGAGCACGCTGACCGGCCTGTCGCGGAGCCTCACCGCCTCGGAGATGCTCATGGAGGTCTACCTCGCACAGGAGGACGCCGAGGCCTCCGGCGACAAAGTCGCCTCGGTCGTGCTCATGGGCATCGGCGAGCCGCTCGACAATTTCGACAACGTGATGGATTTCCTTACGCTCGTCACGAGCGGGGACGGTTTCAACATGGGCATGCGGCACATCTCGCTCTCGACCTGCGGCCTCGTCGATCAGATCGACCGGCTCGCGGAAAAAAAGCTCCAACTGACGCTCTCGGTCTCGCTCCACGCGCCGAACGACGAGATCCGCCGCCGCACGATGCCGGTTGCGCGCCAGTGGCCGATGGAGGAGCTGATGCGGGCCTGCCGGCGGTATTTTGACAAAACGGGGCGGCGCATCTCGTTTGAGTACGCGCTGATCGACGGCGTCAACGACGGCCCGGAGCACGCCGCCGAGCTGATCCGCCTGCTCAGGGGCACCGGCTCGCACGTCAACCTGATTCCGGTCAACCGCGTCGTGGAGACCGGCTACCGCCGCAGCAAGCGCGAAAAGGTCGAGGCGTTCTGCAAACTCCTCAAGGACGGCGGCGTCAACGCGACCGTCCGCCGCGAGCTCGGGGCGGACATCAACGCGGCCTGCGGGCAACTGCGGCGCGGCGCGATGGGCCGGAGCACGGCGGACGGGGCCCCCGCCGGGGAGGAAGGCCAACCCTCGTCCCAGCAGAGCCAGCCTTTGGCTCAAGAAAGCCAGCCTTCATCCAAAAAGAGCCAGCCTTCGGACCAAGAGGGTCGCGCTTCGGCTAAAGAAGGCCAACCTTCGGCCAAAGAAAGCCAGCCTTCGGACCAAAAAGGCCAGCCTTTGGCTCAAGAAAGCCAGCCTTCATCCAAAAAGAGCCGGCCTGCGGACCAAGAGGGCCGCGCTCCGGCCGAAAACGGCTGACCTTCGGCCCCGCTTGGGCCGGAAGGGGGGATTCCGTTGACAGCGGCGGCTAAAAGAATTATGATAGAACAACAAAAGTTTTCCGGAGAGGAGGGGTCCCGGATGGCATGCCTCGACGTGCTGATGGATACCATGGCAAGGCGCAGGGCGGCAAAGAATCCCCCGCCGGTCTATCAAAACGAGATCCAGAGGTATTTTGAAAAAGGCTTCCGGAATACGCCGCTCCTCGCCTACTCCGCCTACGAGAGGATCATGTACCGCAAAATGGAGCGGGAGCGGAGGGAACGGGAAGCGGAAAAGGCGCACAGGCGCGGGACAGGAGGCGAGCGGCGTGCTGAAGGCGGCAGGTAAGACCGATATCGGCAATGCGCGGGAGATCAATCAGGATGATTTCAACTGCGGCGCTCTGGGGGACACGGCGGTGTTCGCCGTGGTCTGCGACGGCATGGGCGGCGAAAAGGGCGGCCATATCGCGAGCCGCACGGCCTGCGACATCGTGACCGACAGCGTGATGGCGGCCTACGGCAGCGGCTTTGGGGACAACTCGATCCGCGCCATCCTCCAGACGGCGGTCACCGCGGCCAACGTCTCGGTGTTCGACCGCTCCCAGCGCGACCCGACGCTGCGGGGCATGGGGACCACGATTGTGGCCGCCATCGTCTGCGACGGGATCGCCCATATCATCCACGCCGGGGACAGCCGCGCCTACCGGGTCACGAAAAAGGAGATCGTTCAGGCGACCAAGGACCACAGCGTGGTCCAGCTCTTGGTCGATAAGGGCGAGATCACCCCCGACGAGGCGAGATTCCACCCCAAAAAGCATTTTATTACGAGGGCGCTGGGCGTCATGTCCGTGATCGACCTCGCTTACTGCGAATTTCCGCTGGAAACCGACGACGCGCTGCTCATCTGCACCGACGGCCTCTCCAATTATTTTTCGAGCGGCGAACTTTTTGAGATCATCCGGAACGCCGGCTATGGGAAATGCGTCGAGCGTCTGATCTCGGCGGCAAAAAAGGCCGGAGGGGCGGACAACATCACCGTGGTCTGTATTTCCCATTGATTCTTTAAGAAACGGAGGGTTCCGATGGACAGATATATCGGCAAAAAACTGGACGGCCGCTACGAGATTCAAGAGATCATCGGCGTGGGCGGCATGGCCAACGTCTATAGGGCCTACGACGTGATCGACGGGCGCACCGTCGCGGTCAAGATCCTGCGCGACGAGCACATGCAGAACGAGGACATCGTCCGCCGCTTCCGCAACGAGTCTAAGGCGATTTCCGTGCTCACGCACCCGAACATCGTCAAGGTCTACGACGTCAGCTTCAACGATAAAATCCAGTATATCGTGATGGAGTTCATCGACGGCATCACCTTAAAGGAATACATCGACCAGCAGCACGTTCTCCGTTGGAAGGAGGCCGTGCATTTTACGGTACAGATTTTACGCGCGCTCCAGCACGCGCACGACAAGGGCATCGTGCACCGCGACATCAAGCCGCAGAACATCATGCTGCTCTCGGACGGCACGATCAAGGTCGCCGATTTCGGCATCGCGCGCTTCGCCCGCAGCAGCCAGCAGACCCTGACCGACCACGCGATCGGCTCCGTGCATTACATCAGCCCGGAGCAGGCGCGCGGCGACGTCACCGACGAGAAGAGCGACATCTACTCCGTCGGCGTCATGCTCTACGAGATGACCACCGGGAAACTCCCCTTCAACGCGGAGAGCCCCGTGACCGTCGCCTTACAGCAGATTCAGAGCCAGCCCAAAAAGCCGCGCGAGCTCAACCCGGAGATCCCGGAGGGGCTTGAGAGCATCACGATCCGCGCGATGCAGAAGGACCCGACCCGCCGCTATCAGTCGGCGGCGGAGATGCTGCGCGACATCGAGGAATTCAAGCGCAACCCGACCGTCAGCTTTGAATACAAATATACCGCGCCGGAGGAAGCCACGATCCCGGAGCATTATAAAAAAGCCTCCGAAAAAGTCAAGAAGGAGAATGAGGACCCGGCCCGGCATACGCCGATCGTGCCGGTGCTGACGGGCGTCACCGTGGCGTTTATCATCGTCTCGATCATCTTCGTCGTCGGCATCCTCTACATGGTCCGCCCTTTTGAGGAAGTCCCCGATATGACCATGCCGGGCCTTGTCGGAATGGACTACAAGGAGGCGCAGCGAAAATATAACGGCCTTTTGGACATCGAGGTCGAGTCCTCGGCGTTCCACGAAATTTACGGGAAGGACGTCGTCTACGACCAATCGGTCGTGCCGGGCATGACGATCAAGGAGGGCGCGCGGATCCGCGTCAAAATCTCGAGCGGCGTCCAGCTCTTCACGCTCGCCGACTACAAGAACGTGGAGGAGAATCAGGTTTACGCGATCCTTTCGGAAAACAACATCGAATTCACAACGATTCAGGAATATAACAGCTCGATCCCGGAGGGCTACGTGATCCGCACCGAGCCGGGCGCGGACACCGAGGTCGATTCCGGCACGGTCGTCATCATCTATGTCAGCCTCGGCGCGCAGGTGAAATACACCGAGGTGCCGGCGCTCGCCGGCTATAAGCTCGACGACGCGAAGATGCTGCTCTCCTCCGCGAAGCTCAAAGTGGGCGCCGTCACCCGCGTCGACAGCGGCGAGGCCGGAAACGTGGTGCTCGGCCAGACGCCGGACGCCGGCACGATGATGGAGGAGGGCCAGACCGTCAACCTTATCGTCAGCATGGACGACGAGGAGAGCTCGTCCCTGCAGATCATGACGACGCTCCCCGGCGACGACCGCGTCGTCGACCTCAAGGCCACGCTCGACGGCGTGCTCGTGCATGAGGAGAGCCTCAACCCCGCGCAGGCGCGCTACTGGAAGGTCGCGTTCGACGGCGAGGGCGAGGGCCGGGTGACCATCACCTACGGCGGCAAGGTCTACCGCGAATACCTGCTGGACTTTGATCTGCGGATCGTCACGCTCACAGCCGACCACGCCTCCGAATTCACAAAGCCCGTCGCGTCCGACGACGAGCTTGGGATCGGCTCCGGCACGGAGGACTCCGACGCCCTGCCGGGCGGCGGGGAGGATGCTTCCGGGGTGGTCACCATTGGATAAATTTCCGGAGAAGCGAGAGGACGGCGCGTATGAGGAGGCTACGGGCCTGATCGTCAAGATCACCGGCGGCTTCTATTATGTCGATCTCGGGGACCGGATTCTCGAGTGCCGGGCGCGGGGCGTCTTTCGCAAGCGCGAGACGACGCCGCTCGTGGGCGACCGGGCGGTCGCCGCCGTGCTGCCGGACAACAAAGGCTACGTCATGGAGATCCTGCCGCGCAAGAACGCCTTGCAGCGCCCGCCGGTCGCGAATCTCGATCAGCTCATCCTTGTGGTGTCCGTCGCGGAGCCCGCGCCCAATTTGCTTGTGCTCGATAAGCTGATCGCGATCTGCGAGCATCAGGATCTGGAGCCCGCGCTCGTCTTCACAAAGTGCGACCTCGCGGACGCGGGGCCGTACGCGGGGATCTACCGGAAAGCCGGTTTTACGGTGCTCGAGACCTCCGTGACCGGGGGCCGCGGCGCGGACACGGTGCGGGAGCTGCTCGCCGGGAAGGTCAGCGCCTTCTGCGGCAACTCCGGCGTGGGGAAATCCACGCTGCTCAACGCCATCTGTCCGGAGCTCGCGCTTTCCACCGCGGAGATCAGCAAAAAGCTCGGCCGCGGCCGCCACACGACGCGGCACACCGAGCTCTTCTTACTCGAAAACGGCGGCCGGGTGGCCGACACGTCGGGATTCTCCGCCGTCGACTTAGAGCGGCTCGAGGTCATCCGCAAGGACGCGCTGGAGTTTTGCTTCCGGGAGTTTGCCCCCTATCAGGGCAAATGCCGCTTCGTCGGCTGCAGCCATACCTCGGAGAAGGGCTGCGCCGTGCTCGAGGCCGTCCGCCGGGGCGAGATCCCCGAATCCCGCCACCGGAATTACCGCACGCTCTACGAGCAGGCAAAGCTCCTCAAAGAATGGGACATCAGGGAGCCGGGCGGGGCACAATGACAGAAAAACCACAATGCTTCCGGGGGATTTTTCGTCCAAAAAGAAACGGCGCCATGTATCGGCAAAACCGGTACACGGCGCTTTCCTATTCTTCCTGGGCCACTTTGCGGATTCTGAAGATCAGGCGCAGGAGCGGCGCGAGAAAACGGGGACTGTTGAACACCACAACTTTCAAAAAGGACCACCTCCGCAGGACTATCTATGTTTTCCGAGGGCGCATCCGGCCGCGATGGCGATGACCGCAAGCAGAAACAGGATCGGCATCAGCGGAAACAGGAGGCCGAGCAGCAGCCCGGCGCCGAAAAAAACGAGCAGCAAAGGATTAAAATTGCAAAACCACGGGTTGCAGCATCTCTTTTGCATCATCCCAAACCACCTCCTCCGAATGCGTGTCGTTCCATCTTACGCCGGCGGCGGCGATACGGTGACGAATTCTTTTCCTTTTGCGCACATATCTTTAAACCAATGCAGGGATTGGGGGGAAAGATATGGCGAAAAAAGGATTGTCTTTGATACTGGCGCTGCTGGTGCTGATTCTGGCGGCCTTTCCGGCCTATGGGGACAGGCTGGTCACGCAGGAGGAGATCGACGCGATCGTAAAGGCGACGAACATCCAGCCGGCGGTGACCATCCACGCGAAATCCGCCATCCTGATCGAGCGCAGAACCGGCATCGTGCTGTTTGAAGATAACGCGGATATGCAGACCGCGCCGGCCTCGATCACCAAGATCATGACGCTGCTTCTGGTGATGGAGGCCATGGAGGAGGGCAAGTTCGCCCTCGACACGCAGGTCACCGCCTCGGAGCACGCCTGCTCGATGGGCGGCAGCCAGATCTGGCTTGAGCCGGGCGAGGTGATGACCGTAGACGAGCTGCTGCGCGCCTCGGCGATCGCCTCGGCGAACGACACCTCGGTCGCGCTCGCGGAGCTTGTCTCGGGCAGCGAGGAGGCGTTTGTAAGCGAAATGAACGCGCGGGCCGCACAGCTCGGCATGACGGGCACCGTATTCAAAAACGCCACGGGCCTCGACGCGGAGGGGCATCTCTCCACCGCGCGGGACATCGCCCTCATGTCGGCGGAGCTGCTCAAGCACGCGCTGATCAAAAAATACACGACCGTCTGGATGGATTCCCTCCGGGACGGCGAGACCGGGCTCACCAACACGAACCGCCTCGTCCGGTTTTATAAAGGCTGCACCGGACTCAAGACCGGCTCGACGGACAGCGCCGGGTGCTGCCTCTCCGCCTCCGCGGAGCGGGACGGCATGGAGCTGATCTCGGTGACGCTCGGTTCCTCCAACAACAACGAGCGGTTCGCCGCCGCGAGGAAGCTTTTGGATTTCGGCTTCGCCAGCTACGAGGTGGCCTCGCCGGTCTATGCCGGAGAGGCGCCAAAGGCCGTCCGGGTCCGTTTTGGCACGGCGGACGCGGTCCCGATCGTCTTCGCCGAGGCGGAGCCGCTGCTCTTGGCGAAAGGGGAGTCCGCGAACCTGACCCAGACCATCGAGCTCGTCGATTCGCTGGAGGCCCCGGTCGCGCAGGGCGACCCGATCGGGAAGGTGACGGTGGCGCTGGGTGGCGAGTATGTCTCGGAATATCCGGTGCTGGCGGCCGAGGCCGTGGACCGGATGACGTTCTTTAAAGCGTTCGGGCTGCTCGTGTGCGAAGCCGTGAGCACCAGGCGCCCCTCCGCCGGGGAAGAGGGGCCGGCGCCGGGGCGGGAGGGCGCCTCGGCAACCTCCACCTCGGAGGCGCGGAGCGGGGCCCCCGCCGGGCAGAGCGGGAACGCTTCGGAGCCGGGCGGCGGAAACGCCCCGCCCGGGACTTCCGGGAACTCCTCCGCGGGAGCGTCCTCCACAGGAGGAGGCGAAAGCTCCCCGTCGGCCGCGAGCTGACGCCCCGCCCGGAAAATCGAGGCCGTCCCTGCCGGGATTTTTAAAGGCTCCCCGATAAGGGTCTCCCGCGGGGCGGGAAAGCGGAAACCCACGGCGCGGGCGGCCTCGGCGGAACATTTTTTTGTCTCCCGCCTTGAAATGGAAAAATTTTTCGGGTACAATAAAGAAAAGAGAACCCGGGAGGGCGGTTGAATTGGTTTCGATTGATTTTTCCGGACTGAGAGGCTTCCTGAACGAAACGGATCTCCGTGCGGCCGCGCCGGAGGCCGAGCTTGCCCTTGCCGAGCTGCTGGGCGGGCGGGGCGCCGGCGCGGAATACACCGGTTTTATCGGTCTGCCGGAAAACTATGACAGAGACGAATTCCTGCGCGTCAAAAAGGCCGCGCAAACCATCCGCGAACAGAGCGATGTCCTGATCGTCATTGGCATCGGCGGCTCCTATCTGGGAGCCAGCGCCGCCATCGAGCTGCTGACATCGCCTTTTTATAACCTCTTGAAGAAAAACGGCCCCGAGATCTATTTCGCGGGGACGAGCCTCTCCTCGGATGCCTTAAACGAACTCCTCTCGCTCTGCGAGGGGAAGGACGTCTCCGTCAACGTGATCTCCAAGTCCGGCGGCACCGCCGAGCCGGCGCTGGCCTTCCGGGTATTCCGCAGGCTGCTGACCGAAAAATACGGCGCGGAAGGCGCGCGGAAGCGGATCTTCTGCACGACCGATAGGGCGAAAGGCGCGCTGCGCGCCCTCGCCGACGAGGAGGGGTGGGAGACCTTCGCGGTGCCGGACGACATCGGCGGGCGGTTCTCCGTGCTGACCCCGGTGGGGCTTCTGCCGATCGCGGCGGCGGGCGTCGACGTCGACGCGCTGATGCGGGGGGCCGCCGACGCGAAAGCGCTCTGCTGCGTCCCGAAGTATGACGGGAACCCGGCGCTGCGCTATGCCGTGGCAAGGCAGCTTCTCGGCGGGATGGGCAAATCGCTCGAGCTGATCGTCTCTTACGAGCCGGCGTTCCGGCAGATGGCCGAGTGGTGGAAGCAGCTCTTCGGCGAGAGCGAGGGCAAGGATGGCAAAGGCGTCTTCCCGGCCTCGGCGATCTTCTCCACCGACCTCCATTCGCTGGGGCAGTTCATTCAGGAGGGCAGCCGCGCGATGTTCGAGACGGTCGTCCGCTTTGAAAGGCCGCTGCGGGATTTCGTGATCGAAAAGGACGCGGAGGATGTGGACGGGCTGGGGTTTCTCGCCGGTCAAAGCCTCTTTGCCATCAACGAGAAGGCGCGGCAGGGGACGCTTCTCGCCCACACCGAGGGCGGCGTCCCGAACATCCTGATCTCCGTGCCGGACCGCGGCCCCTATGAGCTCGGCGCGCTGATCTATTTCTTCGAGATCGCGGTCTCCGTCTCCGGCTGTCTGCTGGGCGTCAACCCGTTCGACCAGCCGGGCGTGGAGGCGTATAAAAAGAACATGTTCGCCCTGCTCGGCAAGCCGGGCTACGAGGGCCTGCGGGCCTCGCTGGAGCAAAAGCTCCGATGATTTCCGGTCAAACTGCGTTCGCGCACGATGATAATATAAAGAACTGGGGGAGACAAAAATGATCAAGTTTATTCTCGGGCCCAAGGGCTCCGGCAAGACCAAATTCCTGCTTGACAACATCGCCGAAGCGGTAAAAAACAGCACCGGCTGCGTCGTCGCGGTCGAGCGCGGCCAGACCATGTATTACGACATCGACCACAGCGTCCGCCTGATCGACATTGACGAATATGATATTTCCAACTACGATTCCTTCTACGGCTTCCTCGCCGGGCTGATGGCCGGCAACTACGACATCACCGACATCTTCATCGACGCCACCTTCAAGATCGCCGGCCGCGATTACGAGGCCTTCGCCAAGATGATCGACAAATTCGCCCGCCTGACCGACGATTTCAACACGAACGTCGTGTTCGCCCTCTCCTGCGAAAAGGCGAACCTGCCGGAGCGCGTCCACAAATATATCATCGAGCGGTAAATTTAAAAAAACGGGGCCGGTTTTCCGGGGGCGGGGTCCATGGCGGGCCGCGGAGCCGGACGGCCGTCCACGAAATGGGCCGCGCCCCATGCCCGATCCGGGCGGAATGCCTCCCCGGACGGGAGAGGCGCAAAAAGGGCCCCGGCCGGAGAAGCGCTCCGGGGCGGGGTACCCGTTTTTCCCCTGCGCCAGAAAGAAAAATTTCCCCGCGGGTCTGTCCCGCAGGGAAATTTTTTTTGCCTTTCCGCATATCGTTTTTTAAATCTCTTTTGCGGGAAAGGTCGGGTGTTATGAAAAAAATTCTGATCGTGGGACTTGGGAACGTGGGAACGGCGGCGGCGAGGGCCGTCCAAAACACGCCGGACTTGGAAGTATGCGGCATCCTGCGCAGGGGCGCGGCGGCGGCGGAGGCGTTTCCGGGCGTGCCGGTCGTGCGGGACGTCGCGCAACTGCCGGAACCTCCCGACGCGGCGATCCTCTGCCTGCCCTCGGAGCTCTCCCCCGAATATGCCGCGCGGCTCCTGTCCCTCGGCATCCCGACGGCGGACAGCTTCGATCTGCACGGCCGGATCCCGGAGGTGAAGGGGGCGCTCGGGCGCGTCGCGAAGGCACACTCCGTCGCGGCGCTGACCGCGGCCGGCTGGGACCCGGGCCTTGATTCGGTGATCCGGACGCTGATGCTGGCGGCGTTTCCGGGCGGCGAGACGACGACGGATTTCGGCCCCGGGATCAGCATGGGCCACTCCGTCGCGGCGAGAGCCTGCCCCGGCGTCAAGGACGCGCTCTGCTTCACCTTGCCGCTCGGCGGGGGGCAGCACCGCCGGGTGCTCTATGTGGTGCCGGAGGAGGGACGCCCGCCCGACACAATAAAAGAGGCCATCCTCAAAAGTCCCTACTTTGAGCACGGCGAACTGGATATTTTGTTTGACGGGGACCTCGGGCGCTTCCGCAGGCGCGACCACCGGGTCAAGATCACCCACGCCGAAACGCTCGCGAGCGGCAGCGTGCAGACGCTCAGCTACCGCATGAGCATCGAAAACCCGGTGCTCACGGGGAACCTGCTCTGCTGCGCTTCAAGGGCGGCGCTCAGGCTGAGCCCCGGCTGCTACACGCTCGACGAGGTGCCGCCGCGGCTGCTGCTGCCAGAGGGCGCGGCCCCGCTCATCTAAACCCTGCGCCCGGCCCGGAGAAATTCGTCCGTCGAGACGCCAAAAAAATCCGCCATCGCGAGGACCATCTCGAGATCCGGCTCCGCGGCGCCGCGCTCGTATTTGCTGACGGAGGTCTGGGAGATATGTAAAAGATCCGCGAGTTCCCGCTGGGTCAGCCCGCGTTCTTTCCGAAGCCGGGAAAGCGCTGTCTTCATCAAAACCACCTCGGCTCCATTATAAGCTACGGAGAGAATGCTGGGAACCGGGGGTTGCAGGCAAAATCTCTGCCGGTTTTTTCCGGGGGCCGCGGCTCCCCGATTCCCCATTTTTTTTTCTTCTTCTATTGCAAAAAAGGCTTTCCCTCTGTTATACTAAACAAGTATGACACACGCCATCTATCTTGAAAGGGGAGACCTTGTTTTGAAACAGTATACCGCGGACAAAATCAGGAACATAGCCCTTGCCGGTCACGGCAGCGACGGGAAGACCTCCTTGACGGAAGCGATGCTCTATCTTGCCGGGGCGACCGACCGCCTTGGCTCCATCGCCGACGGGAACACCGTCTGTGACTTTGATCCGGAAGAGGCCAGACGCCAGATCTCCGTATCCTCTTCCATCGCCCCTCTGGAACACAAAGGGGTCAAAGTCAACGTGATCGACACGCCCGGGCTCTTTGATTTTGCCGGCGGTTTTTATGAAGGTGTCCGCGCCGCGGACACGGTCGTCATCACCCTTTCCGCTAAGTCCGGCGCGCTGGTCGGCACCGAGAAGGCGTGGAGGCTCGCGGGCGCCGGCAAGAAGGCCCGCGCGTTCTTCATCTCCAAGCTCGATCAGGAGAACGCCGATTATTTCAAGGCCCTCGAGTCCTTGGAACAAAGCTTCGGCGACAGCGTCTGCCCGGTCGTCGTGCCGGTAAACGGGACCTATGTCAACTTGATCGAGAAAAAAGCTTACACGTTTAACAAAGGCAAGGCCGTCGAGGCCGCCATGCCCGCGGACGACCGTTTAGAGGAGCTTTCCATGTCCATCGCGGAGGTGATCGCCAACACGAGCGACGACCTGATGGAAAAATTCTTTGCCGACGAGCCGTTCACCGCCGAGGAGATGGCGGCGGGGCTCAGAAAAGGGCTTCACGACGGTACCATCGCGCCGGTTTTCTGCGGAGACGCCATCACGATGAACGGCGTGAGCCTTTTGCTCGACGCCGTCGCCGGATATTTCCCGTCCGCCGGGGAGGCCGCCTCCGAGACCGCCGAGGACGCGAGCGGCAATCCGGTTGAAATCAAATGCAGCGCCGACGAGCCGCTGGCCGCGCTGGTCTTCAAGACCGTGGCCGACCCCTTCGTCGGGAAGCTGTCCTTCGTCAAGGTGATCTCCGGCGCCGTCACCTCCGCGCTGACCCCGGTCAACGCGAGGACCGGTCAGCCCGAGCGTCTGGGCAAGATGGTCTTTATCCGCGGCAAACAGCAGGATACGACTGATTCCGTCACCGCCGGCGATATCGGCGCGCTGACGAAGCTCGCGGAGGCCCGCACCGGCGACACCCTGTGCGATCCCCGCCGCGTCGTCTCCCTTAAAAAGAGCGAATTCCCGGCTCCGACCATGCGCATGGCCATCTTCTCCAAATCGAAGGGCGACGAATCGAAGGTCGCCTCCTCGATCTCCCGCATCATGGAGGAGGACGCCACCGTCAGCTACGAGATCGATACCGAGACCAAACAGCAGGTCCTCTC
>CAZAAR010000027.1:0-24504 GCA_964483415.1 uncultured Oscillospiraceae bacterium | reverse complement strand
TCTCTTTGGGAGCCAAGGTCCTCAACGAACATCTCAATCTGTTCGTGGATCTCTCGGAAGACGCCTATCAGGGCGAGATCATGGTGGAAAAGGACAACAACAGCAAAGAGAAAGTCCTTGAGATGACCATTGAAGAGCTTGACCTGTCCGTGCGCAGCTTCAACTGCCTCAAGCGCGCGGGCATCAACACGGTAGAAGACCTCATCAGCAGATCCGAGGACGACATGATGAAAGTGCGGAACCTCGGAAAGAAATCCCTTGAGGAGGTTGTCGCCAAACTCGAGTCCCTCGGCTTCAACCTCAGCAAGGATGAAGACTGAACCGAAAAGGAGTGAATTACGATGCCCGGAACAAGAAAGCTCGGCCGCACTTCCGACCACAGAAGAGCGATGCTCCGCGCGATGGTGACCTATCTGCTTGAAAACGGCAAGATAGAGACCACCGTCACCCGCGCCAAGGAAGTCCGCGCCGTGGCCGAAAAGATGATCACGACCGCCAAGGCCAATGATCTAACTTCCAAGCGTCACGCGTATTCCTTTATTACAAAAGAAGCCGTTTCCAAAAAGCTTTTTGATGAGATCGCGCCGAAATACGCCGGCAAAAACGGCGGCTACACGAGGATCATCCGCATCGGCCCCCGCCGCGGGGACGCCGCCGAGATGGCCATCATCGAGCTGGTATAAGGAATACCCAAGATCAGGAACCGCGGCTCCCCCCAAAAGGGCGGGCCGCGTTTTTTTGTTTGTTCCTATTTTTTTCACACACACGCGGCCGTTTTATGCTATAATAGCCGCAGGAAGGCTATTATAGGCCTATCTCAATGGCCCGCCTGCGGCGATGGCCAATGATACCACTTTGCGCTTTGCGCTTGTGGTATCATACTTTTGTATTTTGTAAGGGGAGCTGAACAGATGAAAACGGACGTCGTCATTGTGGGCGCCGGGCCCTCCGGCATCTTCACGGCCATCGAAATGATCCGCCGCGGCAGCAAAAAGCACATCACCATCGTGGAAAAGGGCCAGCCCATCGAGAAGCGCCGCTGCCCCAAGAGCAAGACCGGCGTCTGCATGAACTGCAAGCCCTATTGCCACATCACGACCGGGTTTTCCGGCGCGGGCGCGTTTTCCGACGGGAAGCTCTCGCTGAGCTGCCATGTCGGCGGCGACCTGCCGCAGCTCCTCGGCGAGCCCCTCACACAGGAGACGATCGACTACACGGACAAGATCTACCTTGAATTCGGCGCGGACGAGCATATCGAGGGCCTCGACCGCGAGGAGGAGAAAAAGGAGATCCGCCGCCGCGCGATCCAAGCCGGCCTCCGCCTGATCGACTGCCCGATCCGCCATCTCGGTACGGAGAGGGCGCAGACGCTCTATCTCTCGATCGAAAAATACCTCGGCGAGCACGGCGTCGATCTGCTCTTCGGCTGTGAGTGCGACGACCTGCTCTTTGACGGCAACGCCTGCAAGGGCGCCCGGGTCCGCAGCGGGCGCGGGGACTTCGAGATCGAGGCCGACGAGACCGTCATCGCCACCGGGCGGCGCGGCGCGGACTGGCTCGAAAAGCTCTGCGAGGAGCACTGCATCGAGCACCGCCCGGGCACCGTCGACATCGGGGTGCGCGTCGAGGTGCGCAACGAGATTATGGAGGAGGTCAACTCCGTCCTCTACGAGAGCAAGCTGATCGGCTACCCGGAGCCCTTCCGCAACAAGGTGCGCACCTTCTGCCAGAATCCGGGCGGCTTTGTGAGTCAGGAGAACTACGACAACGACCTTGCGGTCGTCAACGGCCACAGCTATAAAGAGATCAAGTCCGACAACACGAACCTCGCGATCCTGTGTTCGCACAACTTCACCTATCCCTTCAACCAGCCCATCGAGTACGCGAAGAAGATCGGCGAGCTCACCAACATGCTCGCGGACGGCAAGATCCTCGTCCAGCGCTACGGCGACATCCTCGACGGCAAGCGCACGTGGGAGAAGGAGCTTACGCAGTCGAACGTCCGCCCGACGCTCAAGGACGCCGTCGCGGGGGACATCACGGCCGCGTTCCCGTACCGCTCGATGATCAACATCATCAACTTCATCCAAGCCATGGATAAGGTCGTGCCGGGCTTTGCCTCGAGCGAGACGCTGCTCTATTCGCCGGAGCTCAAATTTTACAGCAACAAGGTCGAGATGGATCGGGATTTTAACACCAGCGTGCCGGGGCTCCACTGCCTGGGCGACTCCAGCGGCTGGACCCGCGGCCTGATGATGGCCTCGGTGATGGGCGTGCTCATGGGCCGAAAGCTCGTCGAGGGCGAAAAATAAAATTTCGCCGCCGCACCGCTTTCGACAGAAAAAGAACAGGACGGGCCTCTATGATGAACCTCATAGAGGCTCTCTTTTTATTTGTCCCGAAAAAGGAGGCAGGGGGTATGCCTGTCAGGATTACGACGGACGGCAGAACGCTGACGGCGCGGCTCTCCGGCGAAATCGACCACCACAGCGCCGCCGATCTGCGGCGGGAGATCGACCTCGCGCTCGAGCGCGCGTGGCCGGAATATCTGGTCCTCGATTTCAGCGGCGTGACGTTTATGGACAGCTCGGGCATCGGCCTCGTGATGGGGCGCCTGCGCCTGATGAAGGAGCTCTCCGGCGAGGTCATGATCGCCAACGCGTCCAAACAGATCAAAAAGGTGATGAAATTCGCCGGGCTCGAAAAGCTGCTCACCGCGAAAACGCCCGAGGAAATGGAGGTCTGAGCCTTGCCGTATCAGAAACCGGTCAATGAGATGAAACTGGAGTTTGGAAGCCGCTCGAGCAACGAGGCGTTCGCCCGGAGCGCGGTGGCGGCCTTCCTGACGCCGCTCGACCCCAACTGCGAGGAGATCGCGGACATCCGCACCGCCGTCTCCGAGGCGGTGACCAACTGCATCGTGCACGCCTACCGGGACCGCCTCGGCCCGATCTACATACACGTTAAAATCTACGAGGGCGGCCGCGTCGTCATCCGAATAAAGGACAAGGGATGCGGGATCGCGGATGTGAAGCGCGCTATGGAGCCGCTTTTCACCACCTGCGAGACCGGCGAGCGCTCGGGGCTGGGCTTTTCCATCATGCAGTCGTTTATGGACAAGCTCCGCGTCCGGTCGAAATCCGAGTCGGGCACGATCGTCACCCTCGAGAAATCCATCGTGTCGAAAGGGCGGTAACATGGCGGAAACGCTTACCGGAAACAGGGCGGAGCTGATTGAGCGCAACCTCGGGCTGGTACACGCCTGCGCGCACCGCTTCACGGGCAGGGGCATCGAATATGACGATCTTTTTCAGGCCGGCTGCATGGGGCTGGTCAAAGCCTTCGACGCCTTCGACCGGAACCGGGGCGTCTGTTTCTCGACCTACGCGGTGCCGGTGATCCTCGGGGAGATCCGGCGGCTGTTCCGGGACGGGGGCACGGTCAAGGTGAGCCGCACGCTCAAGGAGCTCTCCATGAAAGTCACGCGGGAGCGGGAGGCCTTTTTGCTCCGGGAGGGCCGGGAGCCGACCATCTCGGAGCTTTCCGGCAAACTTGCCGTCTCCGAAGCGGCGGTCACCGAGGCGATCTGCTCCGCGACGCCGGTGATCTCGCTGACGTCGGACGACGAGGACGGGGGCGGCGGCCAGACGGACGTGCCGGTCGATTCCCCGGAGGAATCCATCACCGAGCGCCTCTCCACCGCGCAGGCGGTGCAGACGCTCGACAAAAAGGAGCGCGCCCTGATCATTTTGAGATATTACAAGGGCATGACGCAGTCCGCGGCGGCCGCGCGCCTGGGCATGACGCAGGTACAGGTCTCCCGGAAGGAGAAAAAGATCCTTGAAAAACTCAAGCGCGAACTCTGCGGGTGAGCCTTGCATTGTACAGACGCCGCTGGTATAATAATCGGGTGATTATGGAAAAGGCGGTGTTTCGATGCTTCGTTTCGAGTGCGATTATAACGAGGGCTGCTGCCCCGAAATTCTGGAAAAGCTGCGGGAGACGAATTTCTGCCAGACGCCCGGCTACGGCGAGGACGAGTACTGCGCCGCGGCGCGTGGGACCATCCGGAGGCTCTGCGGTCGGGAGGACGCCGACGTGCACTTCCTGGTCGGCGGCACGCAGGCGAACCTCACGGTCATCGCCGCCGCGCTGCGCCCCTATCAGGGTGTGCTCAGCGCCTCCACCGGCCATATCAACTGCCACGAAACCGGCGCGATCGAGGGCGCCGGGCACAAAGTCCTGTCCCTCCCGAGCAAGGATGGCAAGATCACCGCGCGGCAGGTCGAAGCGTACTGCGACGCCCACTGGGGCGACGCCACGCACGAGCACATGGTCCAGCCCGGCATGGTCTACCTCTCGAACCCCACCGAGAACGGCACCCTTTACAGCAAGGCCGAGCTTGCGGCGATCAGCGGGATTTGCCGCGCCCGGGGCCTCTGGCTCTTTTTAGACGGCGCCCGCCTCGGCTACGGCCTGATGAGCGAGAAAAACGACCTCACACTCCCGGATCTCGCGGCGCTCTGCGACGTCTTTTATATCGGCGGCACGAAAGTCGGACTTCTGTTCGGCGAGGCGGTCGTCATCACGGCGGACGCGCTCAAGACCGATTTTCGCTATATGATGAAGCATCAGGGCGGTATGCTCGCCAAGGGCCGGCTGCTCGGCATCCAGTTTGAGACGGCGCTTGCCGACGGGCTTTATTTCCGCGTGGCGAAGTGCGCGGACGAGCAGGCGATGCGCATCCGGGCGGCGTTCGCGGCGAAGGGCTGTTCCTTCCTTTACGACAGCTACACGAACCAGCAGTTCCCGATCCTGCCGGACGGGACGCTCGCGCGGCTTGCCGAGAACTACGCGTATTCCTATTGGGCGCGCGTCGACGGCGCGCACAGCGTGGTCCGCTTCTGCACGAGCTGGGCGACCAAACCGGATGCAGTGGATGAGCTGGTGAGGGACATCGGCGTCATCCTCTGATAAAGATACAGGAGGACCGGGCGGAAAAGTCTTTGCGCTTTTCCGCCCGGTCCTCTTTGTCAAAAAGGACTCCTTTTTTGTCGCTTTCCGGCGGCGGGAAGGCTGCGCGGCCCCGGGGAGAGCTTTTACATCCCGCCGTCCCTCCTTGTCAGGAAGCTTCCTTTTTTGGCGGCTTTCGTTTGCCGGCAGTCTGCGTTCCGCTGGGCCGCGGGGTCCCGGGGAGTCCGCGCGCCGGGGGAGGGCCTTCCGCGCCCCGCCGGAATACCTCTCTTTGCGTCCCGCGGGGATAGACCTTTACATCCCGCCGTCCCCGCCCTGTCAGGAGGGCGCTCTCTTTTCGCAGCTCTCCCGCATCGGGCAGCCCGCGCAGCCTCCGGAAGCCCCTCCTTTTGCGAGATTCCGGATGGTTTTATACAGGACGTATAGCGCGAGCGCGATCAGCCCGCAGCCCGCGAAGAGAAAAGCGGCGAGAGCGGCCCCCCGCGCCGGCGGCCCCCCTCCGGCAAGATGGGAAATCATCATGGCGACCTGATAAAAAGCGAAAGCGACGAGCCACGCGACCGCGGTCTGAAACAGCGCGTTCCGGCACGCGCCCGCCCAGCTCCCCAGCTCCTTTTTGACCGTGACGAACGCCGAGACGCAGGGCATGTAGAGCAGGCAGAACAGCATAAAAGAATAGGCGGAAACCGGCGTGAAATGGGCGGCGATTCCCTCCGCGCCGAAGACGATGTGCAGCGTCGAAACCACCGATTCCTTGGCGATCAGGCCGACCAGCAGCGCGGCCGAGGACTGCCAGTTGCCGAAGCCGAGCGGCACGAAGACCGGCGCGATCCATCTGCCGAAGATGCCGAAGAAGCTCTCCGTGTGCGCCTCCACGGGCCGAAACGGCGGGCCGAAATTTTGTAAAAACCAGATGGCGACGCTCATCGAGAAGATCACGGTGCCGGCCTTAATGAGAAACCCGCGGCACTTCTCCCAGACGTGCAGCGTGAGGTTCGCGGGGGCCGGCAGGCGGTAGGGCGGCAGCTCCATGACAAAGGCCGGGGACTCGCCCGGGCAGACGACGCCTTTGAGCAGCAGCCCGCAGAGCATCGCCGTGAGCATCCCGGCGAGGTACATCGAAAAGATCACGAGTCCCTGATATTTTGCGAAAAAGATGCCAGCGAAAAGCCCGTAGATCGGCAGCCGCGCGCTGCAGGACATGAACGGCGTCAGGAGAATCGTGAGCCGGCGCTCCTTTTCGCCGGCCATGCCCTTGGCGGCCATGACGGCGGGCGTCGTGCAGCCAAACCCCATGAGCATCGGGATAAACGAGCGCCCCGTGAGCCCGATCTTCCGAAAAAGCCGGTCCATGATGAAGGCGGCGCGCGCCATATACCCGCTGTCCTCCAAAACCGAGAGGAACAAAAATAAGAGCGACACCTGCGGCAAAAAGGAGAGCACGCCGCCAACCCCGCCGAGCGCCGCCTCAAGAAATAAAGAGCGTACCCACGCGGGCGCGTCCGCAAAATCGAGGGCGCGTGAGAGGAGGCCCCCCAGCCCGGCTATGGCGGATTCCACGAGGCGGCCGAGGAGCTGCCCCGGCCCGCCGAAGGTGGAGGAGAACATCCCCAGCATGACAAAAAAGAACACGGGGATCGCGGTCCATCTGCCCGTCGCGATCCTGTCGATCCGGTCGGAGAGCGTCAGCTCCTCCGGGTCCCGGCGGCGCGCGACGGCCTCGCGGACGATCCGGGCGATGAGGCGGTACCGCGCGTCGGCCATCAGCGTCTCCCGGCTGCCGGGCCGGTTTTTCCGCTCGTAGTCGGCGACGATCACCTCGATCTCCTTTTTCGCCTTTTCGCTGAGGCCCGCCGCCGCGGCCACCGAGCCGTCGCCCTCCAGCAGCTTCGACGCGCAGAACGGGAGCGGGTAGTTTTTTGCGGCCGCTTTTGCCGCCATGCCCTTGTGCCCCGCGCCCGCATAGGCCGCGCCCATGGATTTCGCGCCTGAGAATGCCGTATCTTTAGATCTCTTGCCTGTGAGAGCCGCATCCTTGGACTTCGCGCCTGAGAATGCCGTATCTTTAGGCCCCCCGCCTGTGAGAGCCGTATCCTTGGACTTCGCGCCTGAGAATGCCGTATCTTTAGGCCCCGCGCCTGTGAGAGCCATTTCTTTAAGTCTCTTGCCCGTGAGAGCCGCGTCCTTGGATTTCGCGCCTGAGAATGCCGTATCTTTAGGCCCCGCGCCCGTGAGAGCCGCATATTTGTGCCCTGCGTTCATAGAGTCCGCGTCCGTAAGCGCGTAGAGGATCCGGTTGAGCGCGTTCTCCGTGGCGTCGTCGTAGCGGAGGTGAAACGCGTTTTGCAGCTTGCCGCGCGCGAGATCCTCCGCGCTCTTGAGCAGTTCCGGGACGCCCTGCCCGTTTCTCGCGGCGATCGGCACCGCGGGCGCGCCGAGCAGTTCGCCGAGCGCGCGGCAGTCGACGGAGTCCCCGCGCGCCGCGACCTCGTCCATCATATTGACGGCGAGCGCCAGCGGCAGGCCCAGCTCCATGACCTGAAGCGTCAGGTAGAGGTTCCGCTCGGGGTTCGTGCCGTCGAGGATGTCGATCACCGCGTCCGGGCGCTCCCCGATCAGGTAGTCCCGCGTGACGGCCTCCTCCATCGTGTACGGCGAGAGCGAGTAGATGCCCGGCAGGTCGACGACATCAATCTCGCCGCCGCGCCCCTTGACGCGCCCGACCTTCTTCTCCACCGTGACGCCCGGCCAGTTGCCGACGGACTGGCTGCTCCCGGTCAGCAGGTTAAAAAGCGTCGTCTTCCCGCAGTTCGGGTTCCCGATCAGCGCGATCCGGTAAGCCAAGGCCCCGCCTCCTTTCCCTCCCCGCCGAGGAGGACGTTTTCCGCCTCCGATTTCCGGAGCGTCAGCTCGTATCCCCGCAGGCTGATCTCAAGCGGGTCGCCGAAAGGCGCGGCCTTCCGCATAAAGACGGAGACGCCGGGCGTGATGCCCATATCCGCGAGCCGCCGCTTCGAGAGGGGCTCCCCGGCGAGCGCGGCGACGACCGCGCGCTCGCCGGGGAGAAGGTCCCGCAGCGTTTTTTTCTCCATCGGCGCTCCCCCCCCGTCACGGCAAACATATGCCGCTTTTTTGCGTTCCATACGGCTTTTTGGGGAGACGGGGCCGGCGATTTTCGGCGGCCGGGGCATATTTTGCCGCCCCGCTCAAAAAATAGGGGGGAGCCGCCCCGGTTGACAATCCTTTCCTGCGGGCCTAAAATAATACCGGAAAGAAAGGAGGCGAAACGCATGGAGCAAAAATTTGATATCACCGGCATGAGCTGCGCGGCCTGCGCGTCGCATGTCGAGAAAGCGGCAGGAAAGGTCGGCGGGGTGGAATCCGCCGCCGTCAGCCTGATGACCAATTCCATGACCGCCGTCTTTGATGAGAAAGTCTGTTCCCCGGAGGACATCGTCCGGGCGGTGGAGGCCTCCGGCTACGGCGCCTCCGCGCGGAGCACGTTTTTTTCGAGGCGGAAAGCCGCCCGCGCCGGCAGCAGGATGAAAAGCCGGATGATCTGGTCGCTCGTCTTTTTGGCCCCGCTCTTTTGGATCACCATGGGCGGGATGCTGGGGCTGCCGCAGCCGGGATTCCTGATGGGGGCGGCGAATTCGTTCCGGCTCGCCATGGCGCAGCTCGTTTTGACTTTCGCGATCCTCGTCATCAACCGCGAATACTACACCAACGGGTTCGGGAGCCTGTTCCGTCTGGAGCCGAACATGGATTCGCTGATCGCCGTCGGTTCCGGCGTTTCGTTCCTCTATGGGATCTATGAGACGGCCGTGATCGGGACGGCGATCCGGATGGGCGACCTCCATATGGCCCACGAGACCGCGATGGCGCTCTATTTTGACAGCGCGGCCATGATCCCGGCGCTGATCGACGTGGGCAAATACCTCGAGGCGCGCTCGAAGGAGAGGACCTCCGACGCCGTCTCGAAGCTGATCGAGCTTGCGCCGGACATCGCGTTCGTCGTCCGGGACGGCAGGGAGACGGAGATCCCGGCGGCGGAGGTCGTCGTCGGCGATATCGTCGCGGTCCGGCCGGGCCAGAAGATCCCGGTGGACGGCACGGTCCTCGAGGGCTTCACCACCGCGGACGAATCCGCGCTGACCGGCGAGAGCATACCGGCGGAGAAGCGCCCGGGCGACCGGGTATTGTCCGCCTCGGTCAACCAGACCGGCTACATCCGCTTCCGGGCGGAGCAGGTCGGCGAGGAGACCTCCTTTGCGAAGATCATCCGGCTCGTGGAGGACGCCGTCTCCTCCAAGGCGCCGATCGCCCGCCTCGCGGACAAGGTGGCGGCCGTCTTCGTGCCGATCGTCATGGGCATCTCCCTGGTCACGTTCGCCGTGTGGATGCTTTCCGGCGCGGAGTTTTCGTTCGCGCTGACCTGCGCGATCTCCGTGCTCGTGATCTCCTGCCCCTGCGCGCTCGGGCTCGCGACCCCGGTCGCGATCATGGCCGGCACCGGCAAGGGCGCGCAGAACGGGATCCTGGTCAAATCCGCCGAGGCGCTGGAGCGCGCCGGCTCGATCGACACGGTCGTGTTCGATAAAACCGGGACCCTGACGATGGGCAAACCGGAGGTCACGGCCGTCTACGCCGCGAAAGACGGCTCCGCGGACGAGGCGCTGCGCGTCGCGGCGGCGCTTGAGCACGGGAGCGAGCATCCGCTCGCGAAGGCCGTGCTCAAAAAAGCGGAGGAGCGGGGGCTGTCCGTCCCGGCGGCGGAAGATTTCGCCGCGGAACCGGGCAGGGGCGTCACCGCCTCCGTGGAGGGCAGGACCTATTTTATCGGCAGCGCGCGGCTCGCGCAAGAGGCCGGGCTCGACCTCTCGGATTGGGAGGCGCAGTCCGCCGAGGCCGCGTCAAAGGGCAGCACGCTGCTCTATCTCGCGGATGAGCAGAAGGTCGTCGCGCTGATCGCCGCGGCCGACACGGTCCGTGAGAGCTCCAAAGAGGCCGTCGCCGCGCTGCACGCGATGGGAAAAGAGGCGGTCATGCTCACCGGGGACGGGAAGGCGGCGGCCGCCCATATCGCGGAGCAGCTCGGCATCCGGATGGTCCGCGCGGAGGTCCTGCCGGACCAGAAAGAACGGGAGATCGCCGATCTCCAGAGCGCCGGGCGGAAGGTCGCGATGGTCGGGGACGGCATCAACGACGCGCCCGCGCTCGCGAAGGCGGATCTCGGCGTCGCGATCGGCGCCGGCGCGGACGTCGCGCTCAGCTCGGCGGACATCGTATTGATGCACGACGACCCGATGGACGCGGTCCGCGCGATCCGGCTCTCGGCCGCAACGATGAAAAATATCAAGGAGAACCTTTTCTGGGCGTTCTTCTATAACTGCGCGGGCATCCCGCTGGCGGCGGGCGTCTTCTACACGGCGCTCCACTGGCAGCTGACGCCGATGTTCGCGGCCGCGGCGATGAGCCTGTCCTCCGTGACGGTGGTCGGCAACGCGCTGCGCCTGACCCGGCTGCGCCTCGGGGCGGAGAGACGGCCGGCGGGTTCTTCCGCCAAAAACGAAACACATTCTACGATACAGGAAATCAAGGAGGAAAAAGAGATGGAAACGGTCATCAAAGTCGAGGGCATGATGTGCGGCCACTGCGTGGCGCATGTGGAGAAGGCGCTGCTGGGCGTCAAGGGCGTGGAGGACGCGAAAGTGGATCTCGCCGGCGGCAGCGTCACGGTGAAATATGAGGCGCCCGCGAACCTTCCGGCCATGGAGGAAGCGATCAAAGAGGCGGGCTATTCCGTCGGGAAATGACGCCCGGCAAAAACGGACCCGCAAAGCGGACGCGGGAGACGCGCTCCCGCGCTCCGGACGCCCATGAATAAGGCCGGACGCGCCCGTTTGCGCTCGAACGCCCGCGCTTCAAGGAGGGCTTTGCCGGGCGCAAACGCCATGAGAATCCCGCCGCGGCGGATGGGGAAAGAGGCCGATTCCGAAGCCGGAAACGGCCTCTTTTTATGGGAAAAACGGCGGCAGAAAAATGTTGACAACGCGGATTTCTGTTGTTATAATAGTAAAGCTGTCAGAAGAGACGAGCCATTAGCTCAGTTGGCAGAGCACTTGACTTTTAATCAAGGTGCCCGGGGTTCGAATCCCCGATGGCTCACCAAAAATTCCGTTTAAGCGTGATTCGCTTAAACGGAATTTTTTCGTAGGGGCCCCCGCCCCCTCTTGACGCCGGTCTTCTCCGCCTTCGGCGCTGAAGACCTCCCGTCGCCCCCCAAAAAAAAAGAAAACGGCCGGCGACGCTTCGCCCGGCCGCCGCTTTTTTCCCATAAGCAAACGGCAAAGCGCCCCTCCCGCGTGGGAAAGGGGCGCTTTTCACAGGAGCAGATAGAGCAGCGCGAGCAGGAGTTTGATGTCGCAGTTTTCCCTCCAGAGGATCCAGATGAGCGCGAGGATCATCAGGTGATCGCTGTCGAGGTCAAAGAACGCGGCCTCCCCGGAAGATCTTGCCGACGGGAATAGGTTGGAGAAGAAATTCGGCATCGGCGGCATCGAATTCATCGGCGGCATCGGCGGGGCCCGCGGCGGCGGTTGGGGGAAAGGCTGCGGGGAAGGTTGCGGAGGCGGGGAGGGCCTCTCCGGCTGCCGGAAGTTCTCGCTGATCCGCTTTGCCTGCTCCTGCACGGTACGGGCCCGGTTTTCCGCCTCCGCGCGGAGCTCCTCCGGAGGAGTGAACATCTCGTTGATCCGCTTTGCGCGCTCCTGCATCGCCTGAACGCGGTTTTCCGCCTCCGCACGCATCTCCTCCTCCGCCTCCTCCGAGTAGCTGTTGTGGTACCAGTTCAATGCCACCCGCCCCCGAACAGCCCGCTCTCCCCGAGCGCCGGCAGCACGCTGATCAGCTGCAGGATGCGGATGGCCTCGTCGACGCGGCCCGGCTCCTTGAGGTGCGGGCGCAGCGCCCGGAGCAGGCAGATGTCCTTGTCATCCTGATTCATCGCGGACAGGACCTTTTGAATTTTCATCAGCGTATCGATGTTGAGCCCGGAGCCCTCGCCCCCGCCGAAGAGATTCCCGGGGAAGGCGTTTTTATTCGGCCCGGAGCCCTCGCCCCCGCCGAAGAGATTGCCGGGGAAAGCGTCTTTCGGAGGCGCGCCGGATTCCGCGTTTCCGCCGCCGAAAGAGGAGAGCATCGCTTGGATGTTCTTCTGTGCCTCCGGATTGGAGAGGATGGCGGCGAGTTGTTCGCTTAAATCCGACAACGCTTACCCGCCCCCCGCCAGTTTTTTCAGCAAGGCGATCGTCTTGGGATCGTTGAGCAGGGCCTCGAGCGCCTTGGGGTCGGAGAGCACGCCGTCGACCTTCGGGCCGGCGCGTTTTCGGATGGAATCAAAGGAGTTGGCGCGGACGGCCTGTTCGAGGTCGCTGGGGTTGATGCCGAGTTTTTCTCCGGCAAGTTTGAGCAGGGCCTGCTGCTGGGCCGGGGTGAGTCCGCTGTTATTGTTGGTATTCATAGGCAAGACCGCCTTTCGTCGGATTTCCGTATTGCGGATCGACAGGGGGAAAGATATAATGATTTATATGAAAAACCGGCCGTCGATATGCGGCCGGGGGGAGGCGGGCGCGTTGAGGATCATCGTACTTTCCGACAGCCATCGTCATTACGATACGCTGGAGGAGGCCGTCTTGCTCCATAAGGAGGACGCGGACCTGTTTATCTTCCTCGGGGACGGCGAGTACGAGCTCGACCTGCTGCGGAGCGTCCACCCGGAGCTTAACTTTCTCTCGGTCTCGGGGAACTGCGACTACGGCTCGGACAGCCCCGACTGCGGCGTCGCCGCGTGCGCCGGCAAGACGGTGTTCTACACCCACGGCTCCCGCTTCGGCGTGAAATCGGGCCTTGGGGATTTAAAACGGGAGGCCCGGCGCCTCGGCGCCGACATCGCGCTCTACGGCCACACGCATATCCCCTATGTCGCCTACGAGGACGGGCTTTTTATCATGAATCCCGGGAGTATCGGCCGGCCGAGGGTCGGCGGGCCGAGCTACGGCGTTGTCGACATCACGGACGGCGGCGTGGAGCTGCACACCGCGGAATTATAAAAACCGGAGCGCACGGGCCGACGCCCGGGCGCTCTTTTTGCCGTCGGGAGGCGTGCGCCGGCGCGCGGCAAAGTATGTAAGAGCGTGCGAAAGCGCATGAATATGTACTTAAACTCCATGGAACCGGGCCGCGGACCGGCGAAAGCGTTCTAAAATTTCTCTCGTTATCATAGAATCCTCCGGAATTCATATAAAAGGAGAGGACGGCTATGGAACTGAACGCAGTCAAGCAGACGATAACGGCCTGCCGCGGCGTGAAAGAATGCAGGGAGGAGATCCCGTTCGACTGCGGCATGACGCTGCCGGATTATTACCCGGACGTCATGAAGATCCTCCGCTGCGCGGCGGAAGTATTTTTGGGGCCGCCATCCGGCAGTCAGGGCGGCGTAGAGGTCTCCGGCACCGTCACGGCGACGGTTTGTTATCTTTCCGAGGAGGGAAGGCTCTGCGGCTGGAGCCAGAAAGTGCCGTTTACCAAGGCGCTCCCCACGCAGGGAGAGGACCCGGCGGCGGTATCCGTCAAGGTCCTGGGGAAAGAGGTGCGCTGCCGGGCGCTCAACAAGCGGCGGGTCGAGGTCTCGGGGAGCGTTTCGCTGGGCTGCACGGAGCTGATCACGGCGCCGAAGGAGGTGCTCGGCTCGGCGGAGGGGAAGGACATCCATCTGCTGCACGGGGCGCTGCCTTTTGTGAATATCTCCGGGGAGTTCTACCGGCGCTTCACGTTCCGGGAGGACATTCCGCCGGAGGAGGGCAAGCCGAAAATCGGAAACATCATCCGCGGCTTTGCCTCGGCGAAGGTCACGGAGTGCCGCACGGCTCCGGATAAGATCATCACGAGGGGCGAGCTCGCGGTCTCGCTCCTCTGGACGCCGGAGGAGGGGGAGGCCTCGTCCGAGGTCGTCGCCTCCCAGTACGCCTTCCCGGTCAGCCAGATCATCGACGCGCCGGGCGTCACCGCGGCGCACACCTGTGACGCGCGGTATGCCGCCGCGCCGCCGGATCTCACGGTCGCGGAGGACGGCGGGCTGACGCTGGAGGTGCGGATCGGCGCGTTCGCGCGCACATACAGTGAAAACGACACCGACGTCGTCTGCGACATGTTCTCCACGGACTGCGACTGCAGCTGCGACAGGGAGCGGATCGAGACGGTGGGGAAGGTGGTCCCGGTGGCCGAGACCGTGGAGGTCCGGGAGCGCGCGGAGATCCCGGAGAGCGTCAAAAGCCTGATCGCCTGCTGGGTGGAGCCGGGGCCGCCGCCCGAAACGGACGGGGCGGGAAATTTGTTGGCGAAACCGAAATTCTGCATGCTCGCGCGGGACGAGGACGGGGTTCCGGAATATTTTGAAAAGACGTTCGAACAGAAGGCGGGGACCAACATCCCGCCGGGGAGCACAATTCCGCTCACAGACGTCGATCTGACGGCGGAGAACGCGTCGGCCTCCGTCTCCGGGGGGAGCGCGGAGATCCGGTTTACGCTGGTGCTGGACGGGAGTATTTTCTTAATGAATTCCGCCGAGGCGGTCACGGACTGCACCTTCGGCGAGCGAAATCCCTCCGGCCCGAAGCGGACGCCGCTCATCATTTATTATGCGGGGGGGGATGAGACGCTCTGGCAGATCGCCAAAAAATACCGAAGCGCGCCGGAGCGCATCGCTGAGGAAAACGGGCTTACCGATTCCGTTCCGGCCGCGGGGACCGCGCTTTTGATTCCCAGATAATGCAGAGAGGCAGGAAAAAGTTGCATTTTCCTGCCTTTTCTATTTTTGGAAATACGACATTTTTCGGGTTATGCCTTGACTCGACTATAAAAAGAATATAGAATAACCTATATATGAAAAACTCCGCCGGGCGCGGAGGGCAGGAAGTGAAGAAATGTTAGAGTATGTTCTCAAACGAGTCGGAATGGCGTTTCTGACGATTTTGGTGATCGCATGCATCACATTTTTGATGATGAACGCGATTCCGGGCAGCCCATTCCTTGACGAAAGAATCCAGCCGCCGGAGGTGAGGGCCGCGCTGGAGGCCAAATACGGATTGGACAAGCCGCTGTATCAGCAGCTTTGGAATTATCTGACCTCTTTCGTTCAGGGCGACATGGGCGTCTCCCTGAAGATGCAAAAAAACCGCGACGTCGCGCAGATCATCTTTGAAAAATTCCCGATCTCCGTCCGGGTGGGCGTCTGGGCGATCCTGAACGCGATCGCCTGGGGGGTTCCGCTCGGGTGCATCGCGGCCTACAACCGGGGGAAATGGGTGGACAGCCTGCTGCGCATCGTCACGACCGCCGGGGTGGCGATCCCGAGCTTCGTCGTCTGCACGGTGCTGCTGATTATTTTCGGCGTGCGGCTGAGCGTGCTGCCGACCATGGGCCTCGACACGTGGAAAAATTACTTGATGCCCTGCTTCGCGCTGAGCTTTTATCCGATGTGCTACATCGCGAGGCTGATGCGCTCGAGCATGCTGGACGTCATCAATCAGGACTATATCCGCACCGCGAAGGCCAAGGGGGTCGCCCCCGCGAAGCTGATCTTCAAGCACGCGCTCCGGAACTCCCTGATCCCGGTCATCACCTATCTCGGGCCGATGGTCGCCTACACGATCACCGGCGGCTTCGTCGTCGAGACGGTCTTCAGCATCCCGGGCCTCGGCCGCTATTTTATCCAGAGCATCCTCGCGCGCGATTACCCGATCATCATGGGCACCACGATCTTCCTCTCGATCCTGATCATCTCGATGAACCTGCTCGTGGACGTCGCCTATAAAATCGTGGACCCGAGAATTACGTTTACAAAAGGAGGCAAATGACCCATGCCGAAAAGCAAGATAGGCTTCGGAAGCCTCCAAGTGAACGCCGATCCGGCCCCGGGCGCGGCCTGCTCTTTTTCGGCCGCCGATTTTGAGCCGGCCAGCCAGGAAGAAAAGGCCAGCATGGTCGTCATCAAAAAACGCATGTCCTACTGGCAGGACGCGTGGCGCCGTCTCAGGCGAAACACGGTCGCCATGGTGGCGCTCGGCATCGTCATCCTCATCATCCTGTTTGCGTTCGTGGGGCCGTCCTTTGTGCCCTATACGTATTCCCAACAGATCCGCGGCTCCGAAAACCTTTCCCCGATGACCTATTCGGCGAAGGAGACCGAGGCCATGGCCGCCGGAACGAGCGTCTTCCCGCACATGTTCGGGACCGACACCCTCGGGCGCGACCTGCTCGTGCGCGTGATGTACGGGGCGAGGATCTCCATGACCGTCGGCGTCACCGCCTCGCTGATCGTTTTGGTGATCGGCTCGATCTACGGCTCCGTCAGCGGCTTCATCGGCGGAAAGGTCGACGCCGTCATGATGCGGATCGTCGAGCTGATCTATTCCATCCCGGACGTGCTCGTGGTCTTGCTGCTCCAAGTCATGCTCAAGGACCCGCTCACCACGCTGTTCGACACCTCGAAGAACCCGCTGATCCAGAGCCTCAGCTCCCTCGGCGTGGGGCTTTTCAGCATCTTCATCACGTTCGCGATGCTTTATTGGGTGGGCATGTCCCGCATCATCCGCGGTCAGGTGCTCATGCTCAAGAGTCAGGAATTCGTCATGGCGGCCCAGTGCCTCGGCGCCTCCAACAGCAGGATCATCAAACGCCATCTGCTGCCGAACTGCATCGGCCAGATCGTGGTCACCACCTGCTTACAGATCCCGTCCGCCATTTTCCTGGAATCGTTCCTTTCATTTTTGGGGCTCGGCGTCTCGGCGCCGCTCGCGAGCCTCGGTTCGCTCGCTTCCGACGGGCTCGGCGGCATCTATTCCTACGCGTACCGCCTGATCATCCCGTCCGTCGTTTTGAGCATTATGATCCTTTCCCTCAACCTGTTCGGCGATGGATTAAGAGACGCGCTTGACCCGCGTCTGAAGAAATAAGGAGGTGCGGAAGATGATAGAAGAAAAAACGGAGAACATCGGCGCCTCGGAGAACACGCGGGAAAAGCTTCTTGAGATAAAAGACCTCAAGGTCTCGTTTTTCACGCCGGTCGGCGAGGTCCAAGCCGTCGACGGCATCTCCTATGATTTAAATTATGACGAGGTCATGGGCATCGTCGGCGAATCCGGCTCCGGGAAATCGGTCGAGGCGTATTCGATCATCGGCCTGTTGCAGAGCCCGGGCAGGGTCACCGGCGGCACTGTCAAATTCGAGGGGCAAAACGTCCTCGACTGGGATAAAAAGCAGATGCGCGACTTCCGCGGCAACAAGATCTCGATGATCTTTCAGAATCCGATGACCTGCCTCAACCCGGTCTACACGGTGGGCGACCAGATGGTCGAGGCGCTGCGCTGCCACCACCGGGAGATCCCGGTCGCCGAGGCCAAAAGAAAGGCCGTCGATATGCTCAAGCTCGTCGGCATCAACAACGCCGAGAAGCGGGTAAACCAGTACCCGCACGAGCTCTCCGGCGGCATGCGCCAGCGCGTCATGATCGCGATGGCGCTGATCTGCAGCCCCAAGATCCTGATCGCCGACGAGCCGACCACGGCCCTCGACGTCACGATTCAGGCCCAGATCCTTGAGCTGATGAAGGACCTCCAAAAGCGCACCCACATGGCGATCATTTTCATCACGCACAACCTTGGCGTCGTCGCGGAGATCTGCGACCGCGTCTCGGTCATGTACGCCGGCCATATCGTCGAGCAGGGGACCTGTCAGGACGTCTTTTACCACCCGACACACCCCTACACGCTGGGGCTGCTGCGCTCGATGCCGAAGATCGACGCCGAATCCTACGAGCGCCTGATCCCGATCGAGGGCACGCCGGTCGACCTGCTCAATCCCCCGGAGGGCTGCTCGTTCGGCCCGCGTTGCGAGCACTGCATGAAAATCTGTCTGACCAAAAAGCCGCCGCTCGTTCCGGTCGGGGAGAACGGCCATATCGCCGCCTGCTGGCTGCTGCAAAAAGACGCGGCCGCGGCGGGAGAGAAGGGGGCGCAGCAGAATGGCTGAAGAGCAAAAAAAGCTCCTTGTCGTCGAAAATCTCAGAAAGTATTTTCCGATCAAGGCGGGCTTCAACAAATATAAATATGTACAGGCCGTCGAGGACGTCTCCTTTTCCATCAATAAGGGCGAGACGCTCGGCCTCGTCGGGGAATCCGGCTGCGGAAAAACCACCTGCGGCCGCACGGTCCTCCGCCTTTACGAGCCGAGCTCCGGCAAAATCACCTACGACGGCGGCGTCGTCTTCGACAGCGAAAGCAAGGCGAGCCCGGACATGCTCCCCTACCGCCGCAAGATGCAGATGATCTTTCAGGACCCGTCCGCGTCGCTCGACCCCCGCATGACGGTCGGCGAGATCATCGGCGAGGCGATCGACATCCACCGCCTGGCCGGGAGCAAGAAGGACCGCGACGACATGATCCGCATGCTGCTCGAGGAGGTCGGCCTCAACACCGAGCATGCCAACCGCTACCCGCACGAGTTTTCGGGCGGGCAGCAGCAGCGCGTCGGGATCGCGCGGGCGCTGGCCGTGCAGCCGGAGTTCATCGTCTGCGACGAGCCGATCTCCGCGCTCGACGTCTCGATCCAGTCTCAGGTCGTCAACATGCTCGAGGACATGCAGCAGGAGAAAGACCTGACCTATCTCTTCATCGCCCACGACATCTCGGTGGTCCGCCACATCTCCAACCGCATCGGCGTCATGTACCTTGGGAATCTGGTGGAGATCGCGGAGAGCTACGAGCTCTCCCGCAGCCCGCTCCACCCGTACACGAAGACCCTGCTCTCCGCCGTGCCGATCCCGGACCCGGACAAATGCCGCGCGCGCCGCAGGATCGTGCTCGAGGGCGATATCCCGAGCCCGGTCGATCCGCCGCCGGCCTGCCGGTTCCACACCCGCTGCCCGTACGCGATGAAGCGCTGCTCGGAGGCCATGCCGCCGTGGAAGGAATACGCCCCCGGCCATTTCGCGGCCTGCTGGCTGCTCGAAAAGGACGGTGGCTGACCCGAAGAGCGGAAAGAGCCGCTCTCGGCGGTGAAATCGGGCCGGATGAAAATATGGCCCTCCGTTCAGCGCCGCAGCTCATATACGCAAAAGCCCCGCCTTCCCGCGGGGCTTTCTTTTTTTGGAAACGGGAGCCCGGCGCGGTTTTTTTGGCGTCCTTGGGAAAAGCCGCGCCGGATTTTGTTCATGGAATGATAACAGTATTGTAATTATCCTTGCATTTCATATAATTATCTTATATAATCTTTAACATAATCGGGAATTCCCGGTTTAAAAAAGCACGGTCTATGATAATAAGGAGGAAAAAAATTCATGAAGAAAATCATTGCGCTGCTTCTTGCCGGCCTGATGATCGTCATGGCCCTCTCGGGCTGCTCCGGCAACAAACCCGGAGAGACCCCGTCCGAATCCGAGTCCCAGCCGGGCGGAGAGACGGTAGAAAGCTTTGACCTCGTCGCCTGCATCGCTTCCGAGCCGGAGTATATGGACCCGACCCTCAACACCTCTGTTGACGGCGGCACCTATACCAACCACCTGTTTGAAAACCTGATGAAATACGGATATGTCGACGGCAACGAGATCGTCGACGGCAAGGTCCGCTACACGTCCATCGTCCCCGGCCAGGCCGAGAGCTTTGACATGGATGAGACCGGCACCGTCTACACCTTCCACCTCCGCGACGACATCTATTGGAGCGACGGCGAGCCCGTCACCGCCAATGACTGGGTCTATAGCTGGAGAAGGCTGGTCAACCCGGCCACCGCCGCGGACTATTCTTACTTCATCGACTGCGTCGCGGGCGCTCAGGACCTGCGCACCGGCACGACCACCGATTTCGCGACGCTGGGCATTGTCGCCCTCGATGAAAAGACCCTGCAGATCACCCTGGTCAGCCCGGTCGCCTACTTCATCGAGATCTGCGCCTTCGGATGCACGATGCCTCTGCGCGAGGACGTCGTGGAAGCCGCCGCGGATACCTGGACCCTTGATCCGGCGACCCTCATCTCCAACGGCCCGATGGTCATGACCGAGTGGGTCCATGACGACCACATCACCATGGCCCCGAACGACAAATACTATGGCCGCGCCGACATCACCCTCGACACCCTGACCTGGAAGCTGATGGACGACGAAAACGCGCAGTATGCCGCGTGGCAGTCCGGCGATATCGACTTCCTTGACAGCACTCCGGTCGACGAGACCGCGAACCTGATCGCGGCCGGCACCGCGCTGACCGTCGACTACGTCGGCACCTACTGCGTCGTCTTTAACTCCGAGAAAGTCACCGATCCGCTGGTCCGCGAAGCGCTGACCCTCGCGATCGACCGTGAGTTCATCGCCTACAATGTTAAGGCTGACGGCTCCGTCCCGGCTACCGGCTGGGTCCCGGCCGGCACCGGCGACGGCAACGACAGTATGTTCCGCGACAAAGCCCCCGACTGGTACGACCCCGCCGCGTTTGACGCGAACGTCGCCAGAGCTCAGGAGCTTCTTGTGCAGGCCGGCTACCCGAACGGCGAAGGCCTCCCGACCATCGGCTATTCCTACAACACCAACGACGCGCATCAGAAGATCGCGGAAGTCATCGCCCAGACCTGGAGCGAGAAGCTCGGCGTCAAAACCCAGCTCTCCAACATGGACTGGAACGTCTTCCTGCAGCTCCGCTCCGACGGGGACTTCGACGTTGCCCGCCACGGCTGGATTCAGGACTTCAACGACCCGATCAACTGGCTCGACATGTGGCAGACCTCCGAGATCGGCGGCAACAACTACGCCCGCTTCTCCAACGCGGACTATGACGCGCTGATCGCCGCCTCCTACACCGAGACCGATCCGGCCGCGCGTTCCCAGCTGCTCTATCAGGCCGAGGAGATCCTCCAGCAGAGCTGGGTCGTCGCTCCGGTTTACTTCTACAAGAACATCGCTCTCTGCGGAAGCAAGATCGCTACGATCGACTACAGCCCCGACAAAGGCTACTTCATTCTGGTCCACGCCGTCCAGGCGTAAACTGATCCGATCCCCAAAGGGACGGGCCCGAAAAGGCCCGTCCCTTTTTTGTGTTTTGCCGGATCTTTTTTCGCACTTGAGCGGCCCGCTTTGCGCCCGGCCGTCCTGACGCTGATCTCCGCCGCCGCGGTAGCCCTGAAGAAAGAAGCCCCGGTTCGTCAGAACCGCGCTCTTCGCGGGCGTCGCCGCGCCGAATCACAAAAGAAAACCCGCCCGGCAGCCCGGGCGGGTTTCCTTTTGGAAGATTCGCCTTTTTTAGACGCCTTTCCTCCGAACCGCACGCCCGGCCGCCCGCCGCCCGCCGCCTTTTTGTAACGGTTTCGTATCTTTTCCCCGATAAAGACATCATTTTGTTTCCGATCCGGCAAAGAAAGGGCATAGACGCACGCGTTTTCGTCCATACTGGTTTCAGCGCGTCCCGGTGCGAAAAAAAGGACGGAATATTTGACGGAAAAAAAGCCCGCGGACCTTGTTATGGATATAAATGGAAATTATTTGAAAAACTTCCAATAAAATCTTGACAAGGGGTTACGAAGGTGTAATAATATTCCTGCAATGGAAAAATATGGATGGAGAGCACATCTTTCCGGCACAGCGACACGAAACGAATAAATGGAGGAACCAATATGAAAAAAGCAATTGCGCTCGCGCTTGCGCTGATCATGGTCTTGGCGATGGGCGTCACCGCTTTCGCCGTCAACATCACCACGGTCGAATCGGTGACAAGCGGCCCCAAAACCGATTGGGACTTTACCTGGCTGAACTTTGATTGGGACGTCAGCAACGAAAACGTCCTGATCATGCCCTATGACTTCGGCGATTTCGCGATCATGCTCGACGGCACGCAGATCGCCAACTGGCTCTTCGGCGGCGCGGAAGGCGATACGCTGAGCTCCATAAAGGTGGAGACGGAGAAGGGCCTGATCGACGTCACGGTCTACAAACTGGACGATTATGTGAAATCGCTCACGTATGCCGGCCCCAACAAGGAATTTGTCTCCGGCATCAAGACCAAATCCAGTTGGCCGTTCGACGATTTCGATCTCGAGGACATCATCCCGAGCTTCGGCGGCTATTTTGACAGCCACGCTTTCTATGGCAATGCCGGCAAGTATTCGCTGGATCGGTATCTCGTCTATTTCGATTTCCCGACCTACGGCGGCGCGAAGGTCAGCTTTAACAACTACTTCACGCTGAAGTTCCGCGAGAACACCACCGGCGCCGACCATATCAAGACCTCCAAGAAGGTCTGGTTCTGCGTCTACCCGTGGGCGGTCGACGAGGAGGATGTTGAGAACTACGCCGACGAGGATGAGCCGATGGAGCTCGAGTTTGGCCATTCGATGATCGAATATCCGGACGCGTGGGACAACGACGATTTCGCCGACGCCTATGACAAGGTGCCGGATGATCACGTCTACTGGCTCTTCTGGGTGATCGATCCCTGGCAGTACGGCTGCGGGGAACAGCCGGATTGGGACCAGTGGAGCATCGTGCCTTATGTGATCGAGAAGGACGCCTGGAAAGAGATCGTCGGCTCCACGCTGATGATCGAGGTTGACGACGACCTGATCGTCGATATCGGCAAGGTCGTCAAGGGCCAGACCGGCATCAGCTTCGCGTTCAATACAAAGGTCGATAAGGACGTTCAGGCCCTCGACAAGGAGGCCGAGCTCTCCGCGCTGAATTTTGTCGACACCGCCAACGTCCTTGATTCCGATTTCACGATCGAATACACCTTCGAGGTCGAGGATGTCGCCAAGAGCGGCGACTACTTCCTCTATGAGCTGGTCGGCGACGAGCTGGTGCTGAACCAGAAGGTCGGCGTCCACAAGGGCGACGATGAGGTCGACGTGAAGATCAAACGCAAGGGCGGGGACACCCTTGGCCAGTATTATCTCTCCGACGTGGAGCTCAGGAAAGCACAGACCGAAGAGACCGGGACCGAGGAGGAGAACCCGGAGACCGGCGCGCCTGAAGTCGCGGGCGTCGCGGTCGCGCTGGCGGTCGTCTCGCTGATCTCCGCCGCCGCGGTTTCACTGAAGAAATAAACGCCCCGCTTTCCGTTCCGGTCCCCACGAAAAAAAACACAGAGCCGCTCGGGCACTCTCCACCCGGGCGGCTTTTTTGTAACTATTTTGTAGTTTTCATGATGAAAAAAGGGAGAGATCCGCGCGGCGGGGCCGGGCCCGAACCGCGCGGTCCTATCATAATAGGTAGGAAAAAATCGAATAAAATGGGCCGCAAAAAAAATTACAAATATTTTGCAAAAAATCTTGACAAAGAGTTACAGCGGTGTTACAATATGGATGCACTTGAGAAATGTGGTGGAGAGCACACTTTCCGGCACATCAACGAAAAATTTTTTTATGGAGGAATTGCACATGAAAAAAGTAATTGCGCTTGCGCTTGCGCTGATCATGGTTCTGGCGATGGGCGTCACTTCTTTCGCCACCACCCTGATCCACCTCGGCGGCGGCAGCGGCCCCAACGACCTGACAGACTATTTTTTCCCCTTCGATACCGACTGGGATATCGCACAGGAAGCCGTTATTTTTATCCCGTATGACTTCGGCGACGCCGGCACCCTGATTTCCGGCACCGATGTCGTTGCTGAACTTTGGGGAGACGGCGGTTCCCTGAGCTCCATCAAGGTTGAGTCCCAGAAGGGCCTTGTCAAAGTCAGCGTCTACGACCTTGACAGCTACGTCAAATCCGTTTCTGATGACGGCGCGACGGTTAAGACCAAATCCAGCTGGCCGTTTGCGGATTTCGACATCCAGGATCTGCTTGACGCGTCAAGCCTTGTCGGAGATGATGTCGAAGAGCTGAACCTCTTCTTCGTGTATTTTGACTTCCCGACCTACGCGGGCGCCAAAGTCAGCACCGACAACTACTTCACGCTGAAGTTCCGCGAGAACACCACCGGCGCCGACCACATCAAGACCTCCAAGAAGGTCTGGTTCTGCATCTATCCGTGGGCCGTCGAGGAAGACGATGTCGAGACCTACGCCGATGAAGACGAGGCCATGGTTCTTGAGTATGGCTATCCCATGCTGACCCAGGATCTCTATTTGGACCTGATGGCTGACGAGTATGAGGATGCCGCGGATCAGGAGTGGTGGTTTGAGCAAGACGAAGATCGCACCCCTTATGTCATCACCAAGGACGCCTGGAAAGAGATTGTTGGCTCCACCCTGATCGTCGGCGTCGATGACGCTGAAGTCGAGATCGGCAAGATCGTCAAGGGCCAGTCCGCGATCAACTTCCTCTACAAGACCAAAGTCGAAAAAGAGGTTCAGGCCGTCAACGAGGATGCCGAGCTTTCCGCTCTGCGCTTCCTTGACACCACGAACGTTCTGGATTCCGATTTCACCATCACCTTCACCTTCGAGATCGAAGATGCCGCCAAAGCCGGCGACTACTTCCTCTATGAGCTG
>CAZAAR010000026.1:0-24728 GCA_964483415.1 uncultured Oscillospiraceae bacterium | reverse complement strand
TACCGTTCATCTCCGTTTCCCCCCCTTTTTGTATAAATTGTAACACAGTTCAACAAACAGAAGTTTGCAGTTTCTATCAACATTTAAAAGATAGCAAAGAAAGAACCCCCTCGGTTTTATTTCGCATATATAAGCCATCCTATGTAAAAAGAAGATCATCTCTCCTCTAGATTCCATTGCGGATCTTGCATTTTATATCATTTTGCACGAGAAATACAGGGTTTTTGACGTATCTTTTTGTTGCAAATTTCATCCGATTTAGGTACACTTGTGCTGTCGATCGGGTAGAAGTGCTAAACAAAACCAGCCGCGCAAAAACTGCGCTCTATTGGAGAAGCCGGATGATCCGGACGAGATCGAATGAAAGCTTTCTGTATATAAATGAATATGCCTTCTTTGCAGCAATGCTCATCGAACATGGGCAAGTTTGCTTGAAAAGGGAAATCCGGGTGAGATCCCCGGTAGCGGAATTCCGCCGCTGTAATCACTGAGACGCCGTGCATGGCGAAAGCCGGTCACTGGGAAAAACCCGGGAAGGCGCACGGGGCCGCGAAGAGACGCAAGGGAGAACACCATCACCCTGAGCGCCCTCACTGCCGGCGCGAAAAAGATCTATATCAAGGCGAAAGACGCCGCCGATCCGCCGAACGTCACCGCCTCCGCCTTGGCGATCGATATTCCGAATTTTGTCGAGCCGACCTATACGCTGACTTTAAGTTTTACTCAATCCCGACAGTTATTTTCTGTCGGCGACGGGTTCGGATTATTGCTTTATTTCGACTATAAATTCTTCCCCAATGGAAAAGAAATGCGCCCGGAATCCAAGCCCGGAGGCCCGCGAAAAAAGCGAAAGACTGAATAAACAAAAAAGGGGCGGCGGCATCGTAATTTTCGATGCCGCCGCCCCTCGGCGTTCCTCCTTCGCCTCCCTTTCCACACCCTAATCCTTAAAAATGCCGCTTTGATTATGTATTATGGGGCTTAAACTTGCGCTGCCCATTCTGGAATTCATTGCACAACCAGGTTGCAGTCGCCGCTCTCTGCTCCGGAAGTCACTTTTTCAATTCACGTTTTTGATGAATCCGCCCTTGCTTGATTGTTGAGATTCTTGCAAAATGACGTAAATTGATATATACTACAGGCAAAGTTATGCGATAAGCTTCGGAGGTCATACGAACAAACGCAGTTAGAAAACACCCCCCGTTTTGATATGGAAAAGCTTCCTGTTCGGCAATGGCATGTCTTAAGGCCGATAACCTGGCTTCTCGGTTTTCCCGCGGTTTGGTATCAAAAAACACAGATATTGATAGAAATCCGGGAAAGCAAAACGCATTATATCTGCAAGATATAGATAAAACAGCGGGAAGGACGTTTCAAATATGACAAACTTAAAAAAAATCACCATTCTTCACTCCAATGACATGCACGGAGATTTCATGGCAAAGGAGAAAAACAACGAGATGCTCGGAGGCATCTCGCTCCTTTCGGGATATGTCTCCAAGGTCCGAAAAGAGACGGAAAATGTGGTGTATGTCATCGCGGGCGATATGTTTCGGGGCTCATTGATCGACAGCGAATACAGAGGTATTTCAACGATAGAGATCATGAATATGATCGCGCCCGATGTGGTGACACTTGGAAACCACGAGGTTGACTATGGTGTGGCCCATCTTTTATTTTTGGAAAAGTGCGCCAATTTTCCGATAATCAATGCCAATATGTACATAAAAACCAACCACGCCAGGTTGTTTGAGTCCCACCTGATTCTGGAAATCGACGGCATGAAGGTGCTCTTTATCGGCATTTTGACAGAAGAGGTCATCAACCAAACAAAACAGGACAAACTCATCGGAGCCCTGGTGGACATAAACGAGGCGGCAAACGAAGTCGGCAGGATTTGCAACAGCTACAAGTCTGTCGACATAGATTTCACCGTCTTGCTGACCCATATAGGCATAGAGGCGGACAAAGAGCTCGCCGCGGTTTTGGATCCCAGATGGGGCGTTGATCTGATTATCGGAGGTCACAGCCACACTTTTCTGGAAAAACCTGTGGAGGTCGCGGGCATACCAATCGTCCAGGCGGCTTTTGGCACCACGCAAATCGGCAGGTTTGACATATTGGTGAACACAGACACAAACTCCGTGGACAGCCTTACTTGGGAGCTCATCCCCGTCACGGAGGAAAACTGCCCAAGAGATCTGCAGCTTGAGGAAATCGTGAAGATGTACCACGAAGAGACGGACAGAAAATACAACCGGATTATCACAAGGCTCGCCGACAAATACACGCATCCGCGCCGCAACACGGAAACCGAGATGGGGAGATTGTTTGCCGACGCGTTGAAGGACAGTCTCGGGGTGGACATCGTTTTTTTAGGCTCCGGCAGCATACGAACACAGGAGATCGGGCCGATTGTGATGAAAAAAGACCTTATGCAATCGGTGCCGTACAACGAGACGATATACAGGCTCTATGTCACAGGCGAACAACTGCGCAGGATGGTCAGATATATCTTGAGGGATGAGTCGTTTTTGGACAAGACAGAGTTCTATCAGTTTTCGGTGGGCTTCCGCATCGTTTATGACAGGGCAAGCAGAGTACTTGAGGGCCTTTCTCTGAACGGAGCGGAAATAAAAGACGATGATCTCTTCAAGCTGGCTTTGCCGGAGTTTCACTTTGCGAGCATAGAGGCGTTTTTGAATGTCACTTCGGAGGAGGTGTCCTCATACAGGAAACCCAAGGTTTTGACCACCAACGCCACGGATCTTTTGGAGGAGTATTTGGACAGCCACGACATGCTCAGAGTCTCACAGGAAAGAAGACTTTTTATTAAATAGGTCAGGCACCCCCTGTTTTAGTTTCGCGGCATCACAAAAAATAAAGTAAAGCGTGCAGAAAGGATAAATGGTGTTGTTCGCTGAATTATTAACAAAAGACATGCGGCTCACATTGCCCGAATACTTTTCCCGTCAGAGTTTTTATTTGTTAAGCTCTGCGGCAATCCTCCGTACAATTCGGGACGTATCGCTGCTCCGGTAAGCACAGGTGACGGAAAGACGAAAGGAAATATTTATGAAACGATGGATCTGTACAGTTTGTGGTTATATCCATGAGGGAGACACACCGCCAGACCGCTGCCCTATATGCGGCGCACCCGCAGAACGCTTCAATGAAATCAAAGATGATCAGGCGGGGCATGTCGATGCCGCCGGCGCAAAAGATGAATTGGCCGTTGACACGGACGTTGTGGTGGTCGGATCAGGCGCGGCGGCCTTCTCGGCGGCCATTACCGCCCGCCAACTCGGTCTGAAGGTGGTCATGCTGGAGAAGGCCGAGCAGATCGGCGGCACGACGAAGCGCTCCGGCGGCGGTTTCTGGATTCCGGCTAACCGTCATCAGAAGGCCGCCGGTATCGAGGATAAACGCGGGGATGCGATTCGTTATATGGCACGATATTCTTATCCGCATCTCTATAACCCGGAGGATGAGCGCCTCGGGCTGCCGGAACGGGAATACGCCCTGATCTGCGCCTATTACGATCACGCGGCGGAGGCGGTGGATTTCCTCGAAGATCACGGCGCCTTCGAAACCATTATGGAGGTGAACTGGACCGGCAAGCCTCAGGTCGATTATCAGGACAGCCTGCCTGAAAATAATCATATGCGCGGGCGTTCACTGTTTACCAGGAATGAAGAAGGCGAGCTGATGTACGGATATTATCTCATTGATCGCTGTGCGGATTGGGCCGGCGCTCATGATATCGATATCCGAACCGGTCATGAAGTCAAGCGCATTCTCGTGAATGACGCCGGAGAGGCGGCCGGTGTGGAGGCCTCGCATCAAGGGAAGACCTGGCGGTTTACGGCGTCGCGCGGGGTGATATTCGGCTCCGGCGGTTATTCGCACAATCCGGAATTCATGCTGCGTTTCCAGCGCGGCCCGCACTATGGCGGCTGTTCTGTGCCTACGAACACGGGTGATTTCATCAATATGGCGGGGGCGATCGGCGCCGCAATCGGAAATACCGCCGGCGCTTACCGCGCGCAGAGTATGATCGAGGTGTATCTGGCCAATCCGGGCGGCTCAAGTAATATCTTCTACGTAGCCGGCGACAGTGTGCTGACGGTCAACAAGTACGGCCAACGTCTGATGGATGAGAAGCGTAACTACACCGATCGCGCCATGACACACTTCGTCTGGGATCCGGTCAGGGCAGAATGGTCAACGATGCTTCAGTTTATCATTTTCGATGCCAGAACGGCGCAGCTCTGGCAGGGCTATCCGCCTTACCCAACCTACGGCGAGACGCCGAACTACCTGATTTCCGCCGATACCTTAAATGGGCTTGCGGCTGAGATCAGGCGGCGTCTGACGCTGCTTGCCCCGCACACCGGCGGTTTCAGCCTGGATGATACATTCGCTGAGCACCTGGCTCAGACGGTTCGGACTTTTAACGGCTATGCCAAGTCCGGCAAGGATCTTGATTTCGGAAGAGGCGACCATGCCTATGACCGTGAGTGGACCAGTTTCCCGCCTACGGTTCCGGGCGTGGAATGGCCGGAACCGGATTATCCCAACTACACGATGTATCCCTTGAGTGACAGCGGCCCCTATTTTGCGATTATTGTCGGAGCGGGTACGCTGGACACAAGCGGCGGTCCCGTGACCGACGAGCATGCCCGTGTGCTCAACTGGGACGGGCGAGTGATCCCGGGACTCTACGGCGCGGGCAACTGTGTCGCGGCGCCATCGGCCAACGCGTATTGGGGTGGCGGTACAACCATCGGATCCGGGTTTACCTTCGGTTATCTCGCGGCCAGGGATGCGGCGGGCAGAACCATTTAAGCCGCTGAAGACGAACGGATTAAGATATTTTGATTGCCCCGGTTTCGTCCTTCCCGGCAAATAAACAGGCCGGCGTATGCGGTGATCGCTTTTGGGATGATACCGGCGGCTTTCACAGAGGATGCCGGATTGGACGCCCCGCCGGATGACCTCCGCGCTGATGCCCCGGCTTGGCGGACAGTACGCCGCTTTCGCGGCATAGCGGTGGGGTTTTATTGGGAAAAGAGCGAAAATGAGCCTCTGAATTTCTGAAAACCCTGATTTTATAAGGCTTTTCCCCTTTGTCGTAATTATACCGTATGGGCAGTAAAAGAGACCGGGAACCGCATATTTAAGCGGTTCCCGGTCTTATTATTTTTCAGGCGACGCAAAAAGCGACACGATCTTTTTATATCGCCTCGCCGCCGGCCGTTTTTCCGGCAAAAAATCAGGGAGGCGCGGAAATCCCCGCGCCTCCCTGATGCTTATTTCTTCTGATGGCAGCTCCCGCTCATCGGGCAGCCCGAGCAGCCGCCGCCGCAGGAGGACTTTCCGCTCCTGCTGTTTTTCACCATGTTCGCGATGATGGCGACGAGCGCGGCCGCGAGCGGCAGGCCCACGATGACGGTGCCCCAATTTTCCAAAATCCATGAAGACATACAGACCCCTCCTTTTGAGGTTTCGGGTTACGATTTGATTTCCGCTCTCCGTCCCCGCGCCGCCGCTTCTTTATAGGGGCGGACCAGCATGTAGACGATGAACGCGAGGATGGCGAAGGCCGCGGCGGAACCGAACACGTTTCCATGCCCCGAGACCAGCATACCGAGCTGATAGATGACAAGCGCCGCGGCGTAGGCGAACGCGCACTGATACCCGATCGCGAACCACGTCCACTTGGCGCTGTTCATCTCGCGGCGGATCGCGCCGATCGCGGCGAAGCACGGGGCGCACAGGAGATTAAACACCAGGAACGAATACGCGGAGAGCGGCGTAAAGATCTCGCGCATGTTGGCCCAGATCTGCCAGCCGTTTTCGGCCACCCCGTCGAAGCTGCCAAACAGCACGCCGAAGGTGCCCACCACGTTCTCTTTGGCGATGAGGCCCGTGATCGAGGCGACGGCCCCCTGCCAGTTGCCCCAGCCCAGCGGCGCGAAGATCCACGCGATCGCGCCGCCCGCGGCGGCGAGGACGCTTTCATTCATCGGCACCATGCCGAAGGAACCGCCCGCCCAGCCGAAGTTGGAGGTGAACCACACAAAGACGGTCGCGAGCAGGATGATCGTGCCGGCCTTCTTAATGAAAGACCAGCCGCGTTCCCACATCGAGCGCAGCACGTTCGCGACGGTCGGCCAGTGGTAGGCCGGGAGCTCCATCACGAAGGGCGCGGGGTCGCCGGCGAACATCCTCGTTTTTTTAAGTATGACGCCGGAGACGACGATCGAGGCGATGCCGAGGAAGTAGGCGCTCGGCGCCACCCACGGGGCCCTGCCGAACATGGCCCCGGCGATCAGCGCGATGATCGGCAGCTTCGCGCCGCAGGGGACGAAGGGGGTGGTCATGATGGTCATCTTGCGGTCGCGGTCGTTCTCGATCGTGCGCGAGGCCATGATGCCCGGCACGCTGCAGCCGGTGCCGATCAGCATCGGGATGAAGGACTTCCCGGAGAGGCCGAATTTCCGGAAGATCCGGTCCATGACGAAGGCGATGCGGGCCATATAGCCGCAGGCCTCGAGAAACGCGAGGAACAAAAACAGCACGAGCATCTGCGGCACGAAGCCGAGCACCGCGCCGACGCCGGCGATGATGCCGTCGAGCACCAGGCCCTGCAGCCATTCGGCCGTGTGGATCCGCTCGAGCCACGTCCCGACCAGCACCGGGATGCCCGGCACCCAGACGCCGTACTCGGCGGGGTCGGGCTCCCCGATCCCGGCGGCCGCGAGGTAGTCCTCGTATGTAACGGGAATTTCCTTTGCGATTTCGCCGTTGTCGTCGTAGAGGGTGGCGGTCGCGGTGAGGTCCTTCGCCGCGGCGGGGTCGATCCCGGCCTCCCCCGCGGCCGACTCGAACGCCCCGACGACCGCGCCCGGCTCCGCGTAGGCCTCGGCGGCCTCCTCGTAGGCCGAGGAGCCGATGCCGAGCAGATGCCAGCCCTCCCCGAAGACGCCGTCGTTGGCCCAGTCGGTCGCCCAGGTGCCCACCGTCGAGACGGAGACGAAATAGACGATGAACATGACCGCCGCGAAGATCGGCAGCGCGAGCCACCGGTTCGTCACGACGCGGTCGATCTTATCGGACGCGGACATCCGGCCCGCGTTCCTTTTTTTATAGCAGCCTTTGAGGATGGAGGCGATATAGATGTACCGCTCGTTGGTGACGATGCTCTCGGCGTCGTCGTCAAGCTCCTCCTCGGCGGCCCGAATATCCTTTTCAATGTGCGCGAGGACCGCCGGATCCAGCTTGAGCTGCTCCAGCACCTTCCGGTCCCGCTCAAAGATCTTGATCGCGTACCAGCGCTGCCGCTCGGCGGGCACGTCGTTGAGCGCCGCCTCCTCGATGTGGGCGACCGCGTGCTCCACCGCGCCGGAGAACGTGTGCATCGGCACGGTCTTGGTATTTTTCGCGGCCTCGACCGCGGCCTCGGCCGCCTCCATGACGCCCGTGCCCTTGAGCGCCGAGACCTCGATCACCCTGCACCCCAGCTCGCGCGAGAGCTCCGGAATATTGATCTTATCCCCGTTTTTGGCCACGACGTCCATCATGTTGATCGCGACCACCACCGGGATCCCCAGCTCGGTGAGCTGCGTGGTCAGGTAGAGGTTGCGCTCCAGGTTGGTGCCGTCCACGATATTGAGGATGGCGTCGGGCCGCTCGCCGATCAGGTAGTTGCGCGCGACGACCTCCTCGAGCGTGTAGGGGGAAAGCGAATAGATGCCCGGCAGGTCCATGATGATGACGTTGTCGTGCTTTTTGAGCTTCCCCTCTTTTTTCTCCACGGTGACGCCCGGCCAGTTGCCGACGAATTGGTTCGAACCGGTCAGGGCGTTAAAAAGCGTGGTCTTTCCGCTGTTGGGGTTGCCGGCAAGGGCAATCTTGATCTCTTTCTCCATCGTTTCTCTCCCTTATGCTATTGAGTTAGAGGCATCTAACCGATGCTCTATAAAAAATGAGGTCTCCCTCGTTTCTATTCGGTTTCAATCATTTCGGCGTCCGCCTTGCGCAGCGAAAGCTCGTATCCGCGCACGGTCACCTCGACCGGGTCCCCCAGCGGGGCCACTTTGCGCACATAGACCTCGACGCCCTTGGTGATGCCCATATCCATGATGCGGCGCTTGACCGCGCCCTCGCCGTGAAGCTTCACAATTTTGACGGTCTCGCCGATCGCCGCCTCTTTTAGGGTTTTCATGCGCTTCTCCTCCTCAGATCAAAATCTTGCCGGCCATCTCCCGGCTGATCGCGACGCGGGACTCCTTGACGTTCACAATCAGGTTGCCGCCTATGGTGGAGACCACCGTGACGTTTCCGCCGGCCACAAAACCCATGTCCTCCAGATGCTTCCTGAGCTCCGAACTCCCTCCGACCTTGCGGATCATGTTCTCTTCGCCTACGTTTGCAAGTGTGAGCGGCATGATAGGTTCCTCCTACGCGTTATTAGTTAAAGTACACTAACCCGATTCCCAAATAATCAGTTAGATGCCTCTAACCTATTTTTAGTTTAACGTGCCGCCCCGATTTTGTCAAGGCTCTTTTGAGGATTCTTGTATTTTTGGGCAGGGTGTGTTAATCTGAATGCAGACGGTATGAAAGTTGGTGCAAAATGCCATGAAAATACAAAAAGCGTCAGAAGACTACCTCGAGGCCATGCTGATGATGAAAGAAAAGCACGGCTTCATCCGTTCCATCGACGTGGCGGAGCACCTCGGCGTCACCAAGCCCAGCGTCAGCTACTCCACGAAGCGCCTGCGCGAAAACGGCTACCTCACGATGGACGCCGACGGGCTCATCACGCTGACCGACACCGGCATGGAGATCGCGCAGCGGATTTATGAGCGCCACAAGCTGCTGACGGAGGTGCTGGTGAGCCTCGGCGTGGACGCGAAAACCGCCCTCGAGGACGCCTGCAAGATCGAGCACGACATCAGCGAACAGACCTTCGAGGCCATCCGCGGCTACGCCGGCAAGAAAAAGCAAGGGTAGCGGGCGGGGGAGGACGCGAAGGCCCGCCGCCGCACGCCTTGAACGCCGCGCGCCGCTTTCCACGGAGGAGACGCTTTCCGCGAAGGCCCGCCGCCGCGCGGGGAAAGGCACCCGCGTCCCGGAGAAACAGGCGGAACAGGCGCGGGGAAGCCGCCCGTCCCGGAACGCGTCCCTTTTTAAAAATAAAGGATAAAATGATTCAAGGAAGGCCCTCCCCCGAGGGCTTTCCTTTTTGAGAGATCAAAATCTAATGATTTCTAAAAATAATCTTTAGATATCTATTGACAATCATCCGATTATATGATAAGATTTTCTATGCAGAAAGGGGGATTCATCATGCAGATCACCATGCCGGGCTCCGTGCTCAAGATCGACGGCGCCCGCGCGGAGGCGGCCGACGAGCTGCTCTCGTCCCTGTTCGCGGGCGGGGGGCTCGTGCTGTCGCAGGCCGCCAAAGTCACCGGGCTCGAGCCCTACCGCATCCAGAACTGGGTCGCGCGGGGGTTTCTCTCCGCGCCGGAGGGCAAGCGCTACACCAGACGCCAGCTCTCGCGCATCCTCATCATCAACATGCTGCGCAGTGCCCTGCCGCTGCCGGAGATCTGCCGGCTGCTGTGCTCCATCAACGGGGATCTCGGGGACGAGAGCGACGACTCCATCGACGACAGCCGCCTCTACCTCTATTTTGTCCGGCTCTACCGCGAGCCGGGGCAGGACCTCGCCGCGCTGACCGCCGACTACGCGGAGCCGTTTCCCGGCGCGGCCAAGCGGTTGGGGCAGGCGCTATGCATTATGGAAAAGGCCTACCGCTCCTCGGAACTGCGCCGGGAGGCCATGGACCTGATCGCCGGTCTCGAGGCGTGACCGGAAAACAACGGAAGAAAGAAGGGATTTGTCATGTTTGAAGACGTGTTCGCCAATTTTTTTGACGGCCTTCACGCGCACAGGAAGCTGATCCTCCGGGTGTTTCTCGGCTTCCTCGCCGCGCTGCTCGTGCTGAGCGTCGCGCTGGGCTCTTTTTATCAGTTACAGGAGGACGAATACGCCGTCATCACCAGCTTCGGCAAGCCGAGCGTGGTCAACACGCCGGGCCTGAAATTTAAGCTGCCGTTCATCCAGCAAAAGACGATCGTCAGCAAGGCCACGAAGGGCTTCTCCATCGGCTACAACCTCAACACGGACGAGAGCGTCGAGGACGAATCGGTGATGATCTCGGTCGATTTCAACTTTGTGGACGTGGATTTCTATGTCGAGTACCGCGTCACCGACCCGATCAAATACTTATACGGCAGCCGGGAGCCCGTGGAGATCCTGCGCATGCTCTGCCAGAGCTACATCCGCGACACCATCGGCCTCTACGAGGTCGACGACGTCATCACCACCGGAAAAACCGAGATCCAGGCCGCGATCAAGGAGAAGATCACGAACCGGCTCGAAAAGGAGGACCTCGGCATCGCGCTCGTCAACATCGCCATGTAGGACGCGGTCCCGCCGACCGTGGAGGTGCAGCAGGCCTTCAAGCAGGTCGAGACCGCCAAGCAGGAGGCCGAGACCGCCATCAATAACGCGAACCGATACGCGAACGAGGTGCTCCCGGCCGCGCAGGCCGACGCCGACGAGATCCTGCAGCGGGCCGCGGCCTATAAGGAATCCCGCATCGCCGAGGCCGAGGGGCAGGCCTCCCGGTTCTCCGAGCTTTACGCCGAGTACGCGAAGTTCCCGGCCATCACGAAACAACGCCTGTTTTATGAGACGGTCTCCGGCATCTTCCCAAAGATGAAGGTCGTCATTTTAGGCAAGGACGGCTCCGTCGACACGGTGCTGCCGCTCGACGACTTCGCGTCGTTTGAAACCAACGCAAAGGAGGCAGACTGATATGGAAGAGACCAATCGCCCCGCCGCGAAAAAAGGCCGCGGGCTGATCGGAAAAGTTTTGGTGATCGCCCTGCTCCTCGCCGCCGTGATCGGGCTTTCCGAGAGCGTCTACATCGTGCGGGCGAACGAATACGGCGTGATCCGCGAGTTCGGCGCGGTGGTGGACGTGAAGGACCAGCCAGGCCTTTATTTCAAGACCCCGTTCATCCAGAACACGACCACGCTGCCCAAGACCGTGCTGCTCTACGACCTGCCGGTCAGCGACCTGATCTCGGCGGATAAGTCCTCGCTGATCGCGGACTGCTTCGCCATCTGGTCGATCGACGACCCGCGCCTCTTCATCGAGGCGCTCTCCGGCAGCATCGAAAACGCCGAGAGCCGCATCGACGCCAACGTCTACAACGCCCTCAAGACGGTCATGAGCTCCCTGACGCTCGAGCAGATCATCAGCGGGCGCAACGGGGCGGTGGCCGGCGCCATCATGGCGAACATCGGCGTCTCCTTCGAGAAATACGGCATCCGGATGATCGCGGTCGAAACGAAAAAGATCGACCTGCCGGACGACAATAAGAGCGCCGTCTACACTCGTATGATCAGCGAGCGCAACAACATCGCCGCCTCCTACGAGGCGGAGGGCGCGGCGCAGGCCAAGCAGATCCGCAATACCGCCGACAAGCGGGTGCAGATCACCCTCGCCGAGGCGAGCGCCCAGGCCGAGACGACCAAAGCCGCCGGCGACGCCGAATACATGCGCATCCTGAGCGGGGTCTACGACACGCCCGAGGAGGCCGATTTCTACACCTTCATGATCGCCCTCGACGCGATGAAGACCTCCATGACCGGCGAGGAGAAGACCTTGCTCCTTGACGCCGACAGCCCCATCGCGCGGATCTTCTACCAGTGACCCCCGCGGCCGGGGAAGGCTTTTTCCGGCCGCCATGCCACACGCGGCGCTCCGGGGCGGAGGAAACCTCCCGCGCCCCGGGGCCGCGGGACTGACCGGCCCCACGCCCATAAGAATAAAAAAGCGCCCCGGACGGGGCGCTTTTTTGGTTTGAGCACGGAGATCCGGTTTTGAGCACGGCCGCCGCCGAACGTTTTTCTTGCCCCCGGCGGCCTACACGTTCCCGAGCAGGACGGTGGCCAGACTTTTCCGAGCCACGGCAGCCGCTTTTATTTTCGCCTCACACGTTCCCGAGTACCACGATGGTCAGGCGCTCCCGCGCCACAGCGGGCGCTTTTATTTTCGCCTCACACGTTCCCGAGTACCACAGTGGTCAGACTTTTCCGAGCCACGGCGGCGAGGTCCCTCATCCGGTCCACGTCGGTCGGTCGGCGGTCCCCATATTTGTAGCGCGGGAAGAAGCGCGTGATGTGGAGCGGGATCTCCTCGTCGACCGAGGCGATCCACGCGGCCTCCCTTGCCATCTCCTCGGGCGAGTCGTTCTCCCCGGGCACGATCAGCGTGGTCAGCTCGACATGGGCGCCCGCCGCCGCGAGCTTGATGAAGGTCTTGACCGTCTCGAGGTCGCCGCCGAGCTTTTTGTAATATTCCCCGGTGAAGCCCTTGAGGTCGATGTTGAAGGCATCGATATAGGGCAATACCTCGCCGAGGATCTCCGGCGTCACGGAACCGTTCGTGACCACGGCGTTGACCATGCCCCTTTCGCGGACGAGCTTTGCGGTGTCGCGCACGAACTCCCAGCCGACCATCGGTTCGTTGTAGGTGAACGCGACGCCGATGTTGCCGGAGGGCTCGCCGTCCTTGGCGAGGTTCGCGATCGTCTCGGGCTTCACCCTGCGGACGGGCGCCTCCCCGCGCCGGGCCGCGGCGATCTCGTAATTCTGGCAGAACGGGCAGGACAGGTTGCACCCGTAGCTGCCGACCGAGAGGATGCGGCTGCCCGGGTGGAAGCGCGCGAAGGGCTTTTTCTCGATCGGGTCGGTCGCGAGCGAGGTCAGCTCCCCGTAATTGAGGCAGACGCTCCGGCCGTTTTCATTCTTCCGGGCCCCGCAGGCGCCGACCGCGCCCTCCTCGAGATGGCAATGATGAAAACAGACGTTACATACAATCATAGTCAGTCACTCCGAACCGTTTTCGTTTGAGAACCTCCGTTTTCGGGCGGAAGCGGTCTTGCTCTCGGTCATAGACGGCCGCCTCGCCCCGTCCGGGCGTTGGAATTTGCCGTTTTCCGCCGGGAGCGGGCCCCGCGCGCAATTTTATCCGGTTCCCCCGAACCGTTTTCGTTTGAGAACCGCCGTTTTCGGGCGGAAGCGGTCTTGCGCTCGGTCATAGACGGCCGCCTCGCCCCGTCCGGGCGTTGGAATTTGCCGTTTTCCGCCGGGAGCGGGCCGCGCGCTCAATAATGGCGCGCCACCTCGAAGCGCTCGAGCTCCGGCACCGTCGTGTCGGGCAGGCCGGCCTTCTTGAGCGCGATGCGCACCTGCTGCTCCACGGTGTCGACGCCCTCGAGATTCGGCAGCAAAAGGCCGCGCTTGCCGAACGCCGAGACGATCACGCCGTAGCGCCTGGGGTCGAGCTCGTCCATAGAGCCGATCTTCTCCGGCTCGCTGAGCACGTCGACCGTGCACTCGATATAAGGCAGCTCCGCCGGGATGACCGGCATGAAGCGCGGGTCCTTGCTGCACGCGCTGATCGCGTTGTAGACGATCTCCTCGGCGATCGAGCTCCGCGTCGGCGCGATCGTGCCGATGCAGCCGCGGAGCTGCCCCTCCTTATGGAGTGAGACGAACACGCCGGCCGCCGTCCCGAGCATCTCCTGCGGCAGGTCGTCCGGGATCCCGGTCATTTGGCGCTTTTGCACCCAGCTCGTGAAGGAGCGGCGCGCAAGGCGGACATACGCGTCCTCCGCCGCCCGCTTCTTTTCAAGCTCGGCCTCCTGCCTTTGCCGGTAGGCCTTCAGAAAAAGGCGGTTCTCGTCCGGCGCCCCGGGCAAGAACGTGCAGACGCCGTACCCGACGCCGAACGTGCCCTCGTGGGAGAGGTTTTCCGCCTCCACCGAGAGGCCGTCGAAGCAGCCGGCCATGATCGTGAAGGAGCGGTGCCCGCACTCGGCGGCCCTATTGCAGAACTTCGCGTCATAGTCCATGAGCTCGCCGAACGCGGCGCTTCCCATCGTCTCCATGATCTTTTCGTCGTAGGCGGGGCCCTCCTCCGCAAACCCGTAGGGGCCCTTCGCCAGCAGCTTGTGGGAGAGGTCGCCGCTCGCGACGACGGCGACGCGCTTGCCGAGCTTCTCCGCCGCCGCCCGGATCAGCGCGCCGAGGCGGTAATGCTCGATCAGCGGCAGGCCCGAGAGCCCGATCCGCACGAACCGGAGCGGCAGCCCGCCGCCGCAGGCCTCCCGCAGAAAGTAGAGCGGCACCATGACCCCGTGGTCGAGCTCCGGCGGCTCGTCGCCGATGGTCCCGGCAAAGACCTTCTCCTCCGCCGCGAGGCGGCACAGTTCGCTCACCAGCTCCACATCGTAGCCGATGTTGAAGCGGATCTCCGGCGCGCCGAACTGCGCGAAGCTCCCCCGCGCGCCCGCCCCCGGATAGATGTGAAAGAGATCGGAATACATCGCGCTGTGCGGGGAGGTTATGATAATCGTATCCGGCTTCTGGTCCGCGAGAAATCTCATCGCCCGCCGGTAGGCGGCGGCAGTCGCGCCGATTTTTTGCTCCTCGCCCTTGCCGACTTCCGGCAGGATGATCGGAGGATGCGGCACCATGACCGCGGCAACAATGGACATTGTGTTCGCCTTCCTTTTGATCTTTTTCTTTATTCTATATTTTACCGCAGCCGGGGAAAAATTACAACAAAAGCCCGCCGGCGGCCCGAAAAGAGCCGCCGGCGGGCAAATTGATTTTCAGTCCCCCGGCGTTTTCCCGAAAGAAAGCCCGCGGCGGACGGTCCGCGGCTTCAATCCCGCTTTGGCTTTTCGCTCCTGTCTTTCAGCCTTGGGCGGCGGAGCCGTCGACGCCGGCGACGGTCTCCTTTTTAATGACTTTATACACGCCGTCCGCGTCGCTGCCGAAGAAAAACGCGTCCGTGCCGGAGGGCTCGTCAAACATCCGCTTCCCGACGGTGACGATCGCGAGCCCGTTTTGGCGGCCGCGGTAGGCGGCGGTGCTCCAGTCGTAGGATTCGGCGCCGTAGCCCCGCCCGCCGCGCACGAGGTAGAGCTTGCCCTCGAATTCATAGAGATCCCAGCCGAGGGCCTCGCCGACCATCGTCTCGTAGGCCGCGTCGGAGAGATACTGTTTCAGGTAGGCCTCCGCGTCGGCGGCCGCCGTGTAGTTGGAGATCGGGTAGAGCGAGGCGTAGCCCGGGTCGACATACCGGCCCTCGTAGGTCCCGTCCGTGCCGGAGAGCTCCTGTTCCGGCACGAGCGCCGCGCAATTCTCCCCGGCGAGGGCCGCCTCCTCCGTGTCGTAGAGGCGCAGATAGCCCTGTGTGAAATCCGCGTCCGCGCCGAACGTCTCGGCCACGCAGGAATCAATGGCGGCGATCCACGGGGCGAGCTCCTCCCCAAGGCCGGATGCGGTGAAATCCGGCCCGGAATTCCCGTTTGCGGCGCCGGAAAGCAGGGCGCGCAGCGTCTGTGCGAGCCCGGTCAGGTATTCCTCCGAAGCGCCCTCCGTCACGCTGACGGAATAGAGCAGGCCCGGGGCCGCGTCGTACCAGCAGCAGACGCCCTCGGCGCCCTCGTTCCAGCTTACGATGGCCGGAAGGCCGCCGATCGCGGCGTCCTCGAGGGTATTTTCCCATTCAAAATACATGCCGGTGTTGTCGGAGAGCGCCTCCGCGGGCTGGACGCGGTAGCTGATCTCATTGCCGTCCAGCGTAAATTTCACCTGCGCGACCGGCGTTTCCCCGTCCGCGCCGATGACCGAATAGGCGGCGTCCGCGACGCCCTCCGGCAGGCGGAAATCGATGCCGAGCGTCTCCAAAATCTCCCCGGCCGTGGAATCCGTGACCGGATTCGGGACGCCTCCCCCCTCCTCCTTCGCCGCGCAGGAGCCAAGCGAGAGCGCCAGCAGCAGGGAGAGCAAAACCACGCAAATTCTTTTCATAAAATCCTCCTCCGGATCGTTTTTAGTCATTATTTCAATGCGTTTCCATCTATTAAGTGCCGGAAACCGGGCGTTTTGCTACACCCCGCCGGAAATTTTTATGGGACGCTTCACCGAGGCGCCCCGGGCGGGCGGCGGGGGAACCGCGCGGTCACAGCTTGATGATACCACATTCCCTCCGAAAGGCAAAGACCGCCCCCGCGGACGGCGGAAATCTTTTTTGCAATCCCCGGCCGGATATGCTATCATAGAGCCGCAAAGCGGCCCGTGTCGCGGCGATCTCCGCGATCCGCCCGTGGGAGCGCGGCCGCAAATCCGGGAGGCGATCGGTATGAAGACGATCATCATCTATGCCACCAAGACCGGCACCGTCAAACGCTGCGCGGCGCTGCTCGCCGCGAGGCTCGGGGCCGAAAACACGGATATGTTCGACATCGCGGGCGGCGAGCCGGACTATGCCGGCTATGACACGATCGTGTTCGGCACACCTGTGCGCATGGGCATGATCGACGGGCGCATCCGGCGGATGATCCAAAAACGCGCCGCCGACCTGCGCGGGAGGCGCTGCGCGGTCTTCACCTGCAACTGCCTGCTGACCAAGGCCTCCGACGCCTTCGTGCGGAACTTTTCGGAGGATTTTATGGAGCACGCGCTGTGCATGGACACCTTCGGCGGCGAGTTCGACCCGCAAAAGCAGCGCGGCGGCGACAGGCTGCTCTTAAAGATGATGGAGCTCGCCGCCAAGTCGGACCCCGCGCTCAAGCCCCACAACCATATCCTGCCGGACAACATCGCGAATTTCGCCAAAGAGATCGCCCGGGAATAAAAGCCCCCGGACCGTCCCCCTCGCCCGCGAAGAAAATCGGCCAACCCACCGAGCCGGCAACGAAAGATGGGCCCGTCCCCTCGCCCTCGAGGAAAATCGCCGACCTGATCGACGACCTCCCGCTCCGTTTGGCCGTCCCCCGCGCCCGCGAAGAAAACGTTTGATGCTCTCGCCCTTTTTTGGTGTTTTTCCCGTCCCAGCGCCGATGGAGGCATCCTATCTTTGCCCGACAAAAGCCCGCCGGATTTTTTCCGGCGGGCTTTTCCTTTTTTATTCTCCAGGCAATGGTTCCCCGTTCCTCAGCGCCTCATATTTGAGCTTCGTCGCCATACCGCCGCGCAGATGGCGCTCGGCCCGATTCCGGTCCAGCACCGCGCGCACTTCCGCGTAGAGCACCGGGTTGAGTTTTCTCAGCCGCTCGCTGACATCCTTATGTACGGTCGTAATTATTTGGAACGGTGTCGCCGGATTGCCTGAAAGCCTTGATATCACTGGGTTTTTGGGCAATCAGAATGCTTTCGTCAAGACCCAGCTCACCCAGCAACCGGAGATAAATATCCACGTTGCCATCCTTGTCAACCTCGATGCGCTGGACGATCTGGCGGAGCTGCGCGTTGGTCATGGCGCTCATATCGGTGATGCTCTCTATCTCCGCAAAGGTGCGGTTCAGTATGCTTTCCAGTTGCTCGCCCTTGGAGAGATTGTACTCGGTGAGTTTCAGCTCGTTTTCGAGCCTTTGTATCTCGTCCCGCGTGCCGCCCAGCTTGTCGTTGAGCTCCTGACGGGAGATGAGGTCGTCGGCATACATATCCATGTACTTGGAGCGCGTCTTTTCCAGCTTTGCGAGCCTGTCCCGCAGCTCCTTCTCATAGTTGACGTTCTCGTCCTTGACCTTGTAGATGCGCGTAAACTCGGACACGATGTTCTGAGTGACGCGCTTTTTGTTTTTAGCAAGCTCCGTGAAGTAGTCCTGTATCGTCTGCGCCAATTCTTCCTCGTCGATGACGATCCGGTTGGGACAGGAGCCAGCCCCCTTGCCGTTGTGCCCGGAGCAGACCCAGCGGACATAGGTGTTCTTATAGGTGCGCACCGTGCGCCGGAAGCTCCAGCCGCACTCCTTGCACTTTATCAGCGTGGAGAACAGATATTGATTGCTGTGCCGTTCCTTGTCCACCTTAAATGCCCTCCCTCTGGATGCCATGATGCTCTGCGCCTTGTCGAAGGTGTCCGCGTCGATGATGGCAAGGTCGGGCCGCTCTGTCACCAGCCATTCCGATTCGTCCAGCTCCCGCCGCTCGCCGGTGAGGAAGTCCGCCACCTCCTGCTTGCCGTTGACGACGCGCCCGGCGTAGAGCTCGTTTGTGAGGATGCGGCAGACCGCGTTCTGGCTCCACGCGCAGCCCCGCTTCGTCTTGACGCCGCGGGCGTTCAGCGTGTTGGCGATGCGGCTGGCGCCGTCCCCGCCTTTTATGTACAGCTCGTATATCTCCCGAATGACGGCGGCCTCCTGCGGGTTCACGGTGAGATTGAAGTAGTCGCCGATGGTCTTGTCGTAGCCGTAGACGATGTTCGGCACCCTGCCGTTTTCAGCGTTGACCTTTTTGCCGAACTTGATGCGCTTTGAAGTGTTGGCCGATTCCTCCTGTGCCAGCGCGCCAAAGATAGTAAGAACGAACTCGCTGTTGCCCATGCCGGTCATGTTGGCGGTGAGAAACTGCGTCTCGATGCCCAGCGCGTTCAGCGCCCGGATGGACTGGAGAAAGTCCACGGTGTTGCGGGCAAAACGGGAGATGTCCTTGACCACCACCATCTCAAAGAGCCCCTTTTTCGCGTCCTGCATCAGCCGCTGGAACTCCTTTCGGTTCTTGATCTTCGTGCCGGATATGCCCTCGTCGGCGTACAGCCGCACCAGCGTGTGGCCGTTGCGCTCCGTGAACTCGCTAAAAAACTTCTTCTGCGTCTCCAGGGAGTTTAATTGGTCGGACTTGTCCGTGGATACCCGGCAGTAAGCGGCGATGTTCATGGCGTACCCTCCAATGCTTATCCTATGTCTGTACACAGTATCGCATATCCCGTCGAAAAAATCAACATATAAATTATTCTGCGTTCTGTTACTACTTAATAAAACAAAAAAGCGTGCCCGGCCGCCTCGTGGGAAACGGTCGGGCACGTTCTATTTCACAATTCGGGATCTAAGCTTCTTGCCTTGCTGCGGTGCTGCGCCGGTTTTATCTCGCGTTCCGGTTGAGGCGCGTGGAGCTTGGCGATGATGCTCTCCTTGGGCTTCCGGGCGGCTGCTTCCGCCGCCGCCGCGCGTATGGCGGCCTCCGCCTTAGGCATATTGACCTCCACCAGCAGCTTCACCAGATAGTCGGCCATGACGCCGGGCGGGTTGGGGTCGTGAAAACGGTAATTCAGCTTCGGCTTTTCTCTTTTAGCGATACTCATCAGCCTCCTCTCCGGCGTCTTGTCCATAAATATGAAAGAACGGCGGCATATAGAACTTATCTCTCATGGGATGCCTCCGGCCTGCCACTCTGCCGGAATTGCTCCAGCACCTTCGGCGGGATGCTCTCCAACGTCGCCAGCGCCTCGTCCAGATCGCGCTCCAACTGCGCCTGCCCTAGCTTTTTCATGATGCTCTCCTTGGACTGCTCCGTGAGCTGTTCATTTTTTGCGGCCAGCGCATTGTTCTCATCGGCCAGCTGCGTAAATGCGCCCTTGTACTTTTTGAGCTGGGTGCTCATCTTCTCTACGCCGGGGATGTATTTATCCAGCAACGCCGTGATCTCGCTGGACTTCGCCTTGATGTTGAAGGCGCTCAGTCCGCTCAGCAGCTCGTCCAGCTTTACCCGCTGACGGTTCAGGTGTGCCATTTCCTTGAATACCCGCGTGGGGATGTGGTCGCGCCCGGTCTCGCCGGCACTCTCGCCGCGTTCAAGGTCCGGGTACTTCTTGACCATGTGCGTCCAGAAGTCGTCCTGCCACGCGATGAGTTTCTTGCGGTTGCCGATAATTTCTTTGGCGCAGAGCCGCTTATCCTCCGTCAACGGGACAAAAACAAGGTGCATATGGGGCGTTTTCTCGTCCATATGCACCACGGCGGATATGAAGTTATCGCGGCCAATGCGGTCAATGAGGAAGCCGGCGGCATGGGTGAAGAACGCCTTGAGTTCCGTCCGGCTTTTACCTTTGAAGAACTCCGGGCTGGCCGTCACCAACGTGTCCACGAAGCGGACGCTGTCCTTTCGAGTCCGGCAGCCGGCCGCCTCAATGCGCTTCTGGATTTCAGGGTATAGCCCTTGAAATAGCGCTTAAATGCAAAACTCAGAATGAGCCGCCGTGAGAATTTGCAAAAACGCAATTGGGAAAAGCAAAAGTCCGTTAAACGGGCCAGCAGAATGTGGTATAATGAAAACATTAAATGATTTTGTAGAGCTTACATCATCCCGCCGAGTCGAAAAGGATGGTCAATATGGCATTTGAATATGGTTACGGGGCGTTGGAAGACCAGATGATTGCGCTGTTCTGCTCCGGCGCGCCGGACTTTACGGACAGCCGACAACAATGCCTGAAATGGATTCCGGCACAAAACTGACCATGAGCATCAATTTTGGTGAAGTAAAGGAAGAAGAAAACAGAGCGGCGCATTTCACGCTGCAACCGTGACAAGGAGAGAAAAACATGCCTTTGCATTTTGGCTCGATCACAAACGATTCGCAGAACCCCGATTTACTGGCGTCTCTCCTACAAGAGGTTAATAATTGCGAGACTGTACTTGCTTCAGCGGATAAACAGTATCTCCATCTCGGCCAAGACATTTTTGATTTAAGAAGCCGGGACAAAATTGGCCAGTTCGTGTTTACGCTCCACATTAACAATGAGCGCAAGGCGTTGGAGACACTTGATTTGGACATAACGCTCTCCGGCGGCCAGACAGTCGATCTGCGCTTTCTGAGGCTGCTGCCGGACTCATCTGACGCGAATGAATACTATGACGCAGAAACCGCTGACGATGAGCAGCACCTGCAAATCGAAACTGTCAATCGTCATATCATCGACGCAGACATTCTCGACAAGGTACATACCGTTCGCGCTTCTGCCTTCCCATTTTCTTTGAGCGTCTATGACGATATGGACGCCTTCAACGCTTGGGCGGGCTTCAAAACCGAAGTGGCCGTCAAGGGTACGGATTTCAAGGTCGGCGGGCTGTCGTCGCGCTTCATTGCGCCCGGCAATGCGATGAACCCAAATGTGAAGGACGATGAAACCTATTCCTTTGTTTTCGGTACGGTAACGGCTTACCGGGATGTCAGCATTACAGTCGGCCAGACGCAGCTTTCCTTCATCGCAGCGCAACTTGATACCGCGCTGGGTATTCTTCCCACGGCAATGAGCCGGGAGGTGTTTGACCTCGACAAGCTGGCAGTCGGAAAGGTAATCGCCATGAAAGCCGACATCAAAGCGGATTTCTCGATCTGATCTTTTTGATCGAATAGGCGCGCGGCGGATAGAGGAGGATCATTATGTCAGAACGGGCATATCTGCCCGGCAGCATTCGCGAACGGATACGCGATCTGCTCAAAAAAGAATAAACTGACCCAGGCCGGGCTCGCGGAGAGGATCGGCAGTACCGACAGCACTATCAGCCGCTTTATGAGCGGGAAGACAGACAAGCTCAGCGATGAGAATATCATCAAGATCGCGGAAGTGTTCGGCGTGTCAACCGACTTTTTGCTGGGCGTGGCCGACATCCCCGACCGGAAGAACTACGACATATCCGAGCTGGGCTTGTCCTCACTGGTGACGAGAAGTTTGTTCGGCTTGAGATAATCGCCGACCCGTTTACAAAAACGCCGGGGCAGATATATATAGAGGAAGAGACTCATCGGGAGATCCACGCGGCGATAGAAAGCGTTGGGCCGCGGCGAGCGGCGTATTTATGGTATCGCTTCGGATTCGATGAGGAAGATGTCGAGCGGCCACTCGCACAAACGGCGGAGCACTTTTATCTGTCAGAGAGCCGGGCAAAAAGCATTGAAAAATCCGCGTTGGACGATGTGCGGCGAGAACTGAAATGGTGACGGAGCGTGTTGCCGCAGCGGAACGGAAGACGAGGGACGGGGGCTTTATATACCATTGTTCCTCCTCAGAGCGGATACAAAGCTGCTCACTCCCGTTCGCAGTTTTGTATCCGCTCTGCTGCCGCTCAAGGGCGTGCTGCCCGGAGGGCGGCATCACCCTTTTTCGCGTCAGTCGGAACAAAGGTATAACACACTAGACTTTGCCGGAGGCAAAATCGTGTGCCAAGGGGCCTCACGCCCCTTTGGAAACCCCGCCATTTTCTCGCATTGGGTATCCATTCCCGAAAACCGCCGTTTTCAGCATGGTACACACTCGCTCAAAAATGCAAAACGGACACAGTCTTTTCATCGTCGCCGGATGAAAAACTGTGTCCGTTTTATACGCTGCGGCGGGACGGAGGCCGAGATCTCGGACTATAGTTTTCAAAAAATGTGCCGATTGCTATTTAAAAATAAAAAATTATGTGACGCGCAGTTGTAAAAATCAAAAAATAATGTTACACTACCAGTATGAAGAACTCTGAATGAGGTGTGGCTCATGCTGAAACGAAAAGCATATGACAAGCTGCTGGAGTGGAAAAGCCAGAATAAGAAGAAAGCGCTGTGCATCATCGGGGCGCGGCAGATCGGCAAGACCACGCTGATCCGCGAGTTCGGACGGCAGCACTACGAAAATTTCGTTGAAGTCAACTTTGTGACCGACGAGGGGGCCTCCGATATTTTTGCCGGCAGCCTTGACGCCGACACCATCATCACGAACCTCACCGCCTATGTCCGCCGTCCCATGGAGCCGGGCAAAACGCTGGTGCTGTTCGACGAGGTGCAGCGCTGTCCGGATGTGCGCACAGCCATCAAGTTTCTGGTGGAGGACGGCCGCTTCGATTATATCGAGTCCGGCTCGCTGCTGGGCGTAAAGCACAAGGAAGTCAAGAGCTACCCCGTGGGCTTTGAGGAGATTTATCGGATGTACCCCATGGACCTCGAGGAATATCTCTGGGCCAACGGTGTGCAGACCTCCACCATCGAACATCTGCAAAAATGCTTCAACGGCAAGACACCCGTGTCGCAGTCCATCCACAACACGATGAACAAGCTCTTTTACAGCTACATCGTCGTGGGCGGCATGCCGCAGGTGGTGCAGACCTATGTGGACACCCACGACATCGGCAAGGTCATCGCGGGCCAGCAGGACATTTTGGAGCAGTACCGGCTGGACATCGCGCAGTATGCCGAGGGAAACGACAAGATCAAAATCAAGGCCATCTTTGACAGCATCCCCGCCCAGCTCAACGATAAAAACCGCCGCTTCTATGTGAACTCTATTGACAAAAACGCGCGCCTGACCCGCTACGACAACAGCTTCAAATGGCTGGACGACGCGGGCGTGGCGCTGCCTTGCTATAACGTGAACGAGCCACAGCCGCCCCTTCAGCTCAACGAAAAGCACAGCCTTTTCAAGCTGTTTATGAACGACACGGGGCTGCTGTGCGCCGCATGCATGGACAACATCCAGCTTGATATTTTGAATGGGCGGCTGGAGATCAACATGGGCAGCATTCTGGAAAACGTCATCGCCCAGCAGCTCAAGTCTGCCGCGTTCAGCCTCTATTACTACGACTCCGCCAAGTACGGCGAAGTGGACTTTGTGGCACAGAACGGTATGCACATTGATCTTGTTGAAGTCAAGTCCGGCGGCGATTACAAGAAGCACAAGGCGCTGGACAATATCCTCACCGTAGGCGAGTGGAGCTTCGCAAACGCTTATGTGCTCTGTCAAGATAATTTGACCGTCGAGGGTGGCGTCACCTATCTGCCGTGGTATCTGGTCATGTTCCTCCGACCCGCGCAGATACCGAAGGGCCTGACCTATGAGGTGGATCTGTCCGGGCTGGATGTGTGAGAGCAGCTTTGACTAGCAGACTTGCCCTCGGCGCGGTTGGCGGTAACACGCCCCCACACTTGGTCTTGAACAATGGGCATGGTTTTTATAACGGATAACTGTGTCCGCTCTCATGGGTTCGCTGCACCTCCAAAAGTGAACACCCTTGCAGATAATCGTAAGCGCTGGTATGTAAAAGAATGCTGCTTCGAAGAAATCAATGACAGCTTGCCACAATTCAGAGGGCGGAGAATAAGCGATAAAGTGCTGAAAGACCCGTGTTTACAGGCTTTTCGGGCATAAAACAAGAACGCTGATGTTGACACTTACCGTATCAATATTAGCGTTCTTATTTGGTGGGTATGCGCGACCTTTAATACCCAAGGGAAAGCCTACTGTGCTTCAAAGCAAATTCCGGAGAATGTGCTGATAACTCTCTCCGCTGAAATCCTCGGCACAGAGGCACTTGACGGTATTCACGATAAAATAACGGCAATTACAGCCGAGAACGGCAATACCCTCATATTCACCCTTACAAACGGCGAGACTTCCGTTAAACGATGGCAAGACCGCTCCCGTGCAGAAAGCTGGACGGAGGATATGAGGAATGCCGCTCGGCAAAAAACTTTGGAAAGGAATACGAAAAAATGAGCACAGCCAAGAATGTGACGGTTATCCCGGCCACGCTGAACATCTACACCAAGGCTCCGATGGATGCGCCGGTTAAGAGGAAAGTAGCCGGTTATGCCCGTGTCTCCACCGGCAGCGAGGAACAGGCCACCAACTAAGAGGCGCAGGTCGATTACTACACCAATTACATAAAGAGCCGAGAAGACTGGACGTTCGCCGGGGTCTATACCGACGACGGTATCTCCGCCCTATCCACAAAAAGCAGAGACGGCTTCAATCAGATGGTGGCAGATGCTCTCGTGGGAAAAATTGACCTTATCGTTACCAAGTCGGT
>CAZAAR010000025.1:0-26489 GCA_964483415.1 uncultured Oscillospiraceae bacterium | reverse complement strand
ACGTCAAGCGGAAGCTCTACCAGCTGAGCTAATCGTCCAAATTTCAGTGCGTTTACGATTATATTACAGCCGGCCCAAAAAAGCAAGAGGGAATTTTATTTTTTACAAAAATCAGCCCGGAGAAAAAGACCGGAACGCGGCCGAAAGCCCCGCTTCAGCGAACTCCGCCCGCCCCGGCGCGAGGGTCTCCGCGTCGAAATAAAGGGTGAAGCCGTCCCCGGCGGCCGTGGCCCCGGCCTCGGTCCCCGCGAGCGTGAACTCCCCGGCGCAGAGGGCCAAGATCATGGAACGCAGCAGGGCGGCCGGGTTTCCCTCCGGCAGGGCGCAGGCGGGGAAGGTTTTCTCCATACCCGCGTACCGCAGCGCGGCGGTCTCGCCGCAGAGCTCCGTCTCGAGGCCCGCGAGGGACTCGGGCGACTCCGCGGCCAGCAGATAGGTCTCTCCGTCGCGTGAGAACGCGCAGGCCGCCGTGTTCCCGCCGTAAACAAGCTCCGCTTCCGCGAAAAAAGGCCGCGCATAATACGCCTGCACGTCCTTCGCTTTGGGAATCCTTGCGGCGGAGCACCCGCCGAGCAAAAAAAGCGTCAAAACGACCGCGACGCGCCTCATGAAAAACACCCCCCGAAAACCGCTGTGTCAAATATACGGGGCGCGGGGGGCGCATATTCCTTTTTCGGGCGGGATTCGCCACGGGTTTTTCTCCGCGGCGCTCTTTTGACGCCCCGTTTTCGGGAAACGGCTCCCGCCGGGAGGGCGACGCGTGGTCCGCGGGAGCGTGACCACGGGAGACAGATTTCAATCCACGCGCGCCGTGGGGGCGCGGCAACCGGCGTCGGTGGCGGCGTTGGCGTTTCCATCATTTCAGTCCACGCGCGCCGTGGGGGTGCGGCAACCGGCGTCGGTGGCGGCATTGGCGTTTCCATCATTTCAGCCCACGCGCGCCGCCGTGCTCAGACACCGTGCTCGGCGAGGATCGCGCAGAATTCCTCCGGCAAGTCGGTGGCGAGCACGCCCCAGCTCGAATATTTCTCCGCCGCGCGCTCCCCGGCGAGGCCGTGCAGCCAGACGCCGCAGACCGCGCAGGCCGTGGGGTTCATCTTCTGCGCGGCGAAGGCCGCGACGATCCCGGCCAGGCAGTCCCCGGAGCCGCCTTTCGCGAGCGCGGGGCTGCCGGTCGGGTTAAAATAGACGTCGCCGTTGGGCGAGGCGATGAGGGTGGAGGCGTCCTTGAGCACGAGCACGGCGTGATATTTTTTGGCGAAGGCGCGGGCGATCTCCACCCGGTCGTCCTGAATCTCCTGAATGGATAGGCCGCAGAGCCTTGCCATCTCGCCCATATGCGGCGTCAAAATGACCGGGGACTTCGCGAGCAGCAAAAGCTCCGGGTGACCGGCGAGCGCGTTGAGGCCGTCCGCGTCCAGCACGACCGGGCCGGCGGACTTTTTGAGCGCCGCGAGCACAAGCTCCTGAACGCCGGCCCCGCCGCCGAGCCCGCAGCCGACGAGAGAGGCCGTGCATTTTTCGAGCGCGGGCTCCAGCTTTTCGCAGGCGGAGGCGGAAATAAAGCCCTCCTCGTCCGCGGGGAGCGGCAGGAACGTGGCCTCCGGGATGCGCGGCAGAACCCCCGCGATCACGCCTTCGGTGGAGGCGAGCATCGTGACGCCCGCGCCGGCGCGCATGGCCGCGTGGGTGGCGACCGCCGCCGCGCCGGGATAGCTCGACGACCCGCAGACGACAAGCAGCCTGCCGTAGGCCCCTTTGTGGCAGAAGAGCGGGCGTTTGCGGATCGAGGAAAACACCATCGCCTCGTCGGCGCAGAAGCAGTCCTGCAGCACGGCGGAGGACGCCTCCTGCGGGACGCCGATGTCGACCTCGACGGTCTTTTTGGAAAACGCGCGCCCCGGCAGCAGCAGATGCCCCGGCTTCCGGCAGTCGAAGGCGACCGTGAAATCCGCGTGGACGGAATCCGGATCGGCCTCGCCGTTCTCGGCGTTGACCCCGCTCGGGATATCCAGCGAGACGACCGCGGCGATCGCGTTATTGATCCGCGAGGTGATCTCCCGGGCTTCGTCGCTCAGGGAGCCGCGGAACCCGGTGCCGAACAGGGCGTCCACGACGACGTCGACCGTGGAGAGATACTCCTTCGCCCGCTCCTTGTCCTCGTTCCAGTCGAAGATCGTCAGGCCGGCCTGTACCGCGGCGGAATACATGAAGGCGGCCTCCTCGGTTTTTGGGACGCCGCCGCAGAGCACGAGGATGACGTTGGCCCCCTCCGCGGCAAGCTTCCGGCCGACCACGAGGCCGTCTCCGCCGTTGTTGCCCCCGCCGCAGAAGATCATGAAATTGCGCCCGGCGATGTTGTCGAACGTCTTTTTGATAAAGTTTGCGGCGGCGCTGCCGGCGTTCTCCATCAGCCGGGTGCCGTCGACCTCCAGCTCGCCGCTCCTGCGCTCGGTCTCTTTCATCTGGGATACGGTCAGGATTTTCATGGGATGCGCCTTCTTTCGCAAATTAAAAAGGGATCGCCGCCCGGGGGTTCCGGGCGGAAACGGATTTTTTTTGATTTAAGCGGGGACGCGCCCGGGGGGAATTGCCGTTTGAATGCGCGGCCAGACCAAAGGCCCTCGGTCAAAGTAAAATTACGTTTCAAATATCCGGCGGGAAATCAGGGCTTTTCGGCCGAGACGGGGACGGGAAGGCGCCCAAGGCGAGTCCGTGCTCAAGACAGCCCGCCCGCCCGGGGCCTTCCGCCGGGGCGGGTCACGTCCCGGATACCCGGCCCAAGCGCGTTTGCCATCCGGATACCCGGTCAAACCGGAGATCTTCGGCTAAAGAAACATCAGGGCTCCGGCGTCCGGGCCGGGACGGGGATCCGCTTCGCGAGGGCGGGTTTAAGATAGGGGCGCACGGCGGCGAGCTCCCGCTCCCCCATGTTGAGAATCACCGCGGTTTTGGCGCCTTTGCCCGCCCGGTCCCGCGCGAGCAGGAACCAGAGATCGCCGGAGCTTGGGCTGTCGCAGGCGCAGAGCACCCGGCAGCCGGGGAAACCGCGCCCGGCGGCATATTTCCCAAAATCCTCGGCCTCCCGGATCTCGCAGCCGAACAGCCGCTTCCTTCTCGATTTGCCGCGGATCACGTCCACGTCGAGGTCGCCGTTCGTATAAATGGCCTCATATTCTACGCCGAGGAATTTCCCGAGCATATAGCCGCCCCAGACCGCCCCGGCGAGCGCGGCGAAGAGGATCGGCTCCAGCCCCGTCGTGACGAAGAACTCAATGTAAACCGCGGCCGCCGCGACCGCCGGGACCGCAAGGTATACGCCGGCCCGCTTCGCCCGGTCCGCGGCGGAGGGTCTCTTCGCCACCATCTTTTCCACAAAAATGTCGCCCATGCCCTTGCCCGCCTCCCCGGTTGATTTCTTAAATGATCATATCATATTTTCGGGCGGAAAAAAAGCTTGAAAAAAGGGCATTGCTATGGTAGGATTATTAATAATTGATAGAACCACACGCAAAGACCGGGAGAGTAGGGCCCCCAAAAATTCCGAAAAGAGAGAAAAGGCCGCAGGCTGAGAGCCTTTTTGCGGAACGGGAGACCGAAGTTCACCCGCGAGCGTCCGCGCCGAACGAATTTTCCGGTAAGCGCGGCCGGCCGGACGCCGTTATCCGTCTGTGAGTGCCCGGATCTTCCGGGAATGCGGGTGGTACCGCGGAGACTGCCGTCTTCGTCCTGTTTTTAAGGGGCGGGCGGTTTTTTATTTTGCCCGTTCGCGCCCCCCGAGCCACTCAAAAAGTCCCCCCCGGGAGGCCCGTCCGCCGGTTTTGACATGGGGCGGGGACGCGGGAAGCCCGCCGGGCCGCGCGCCTTTTGACAAGTAGTTTTTGAAAAAATCAATGGAAAACTGGAGTGAAAAACATGAAAGAGGCATTGGAGCAGATCCGCCTCGCGGCGAGGCAGGCCCTTGAGGCCGCCGGCGACGCCAGGACGCTCGAGGAGCTGAGGGTCCGCTTTCTAGGCAAAAAGGGCGAGCTCACCGCCATCCTCAAGCAGATGGGCGGCCTCTCCGACGGGGAGCGCCCGGTGATCGGGCAGCTCGCGAATCAGGTCCGTGCCGAGATCGAAAACGAGATCAAGGCCGCCGACGCCCACGTGAAAGAAAAAATGCTGGGAGAGCGGCTCGCGGGCGAGACGCTCGACGTGACGCTCCCGGGTACGCCCTGCCCGACCGGGAAGCTGCACCCGCTCAACAAGGTTCTCGAGGAGTTTGAGCGCATCTTCATCGGCATGGGCTTTCGCGTCGTCTCCGGCCCCGAGGTCGAGACCGATTACTACAACTTCGAGGCCCTCAATATCCCGCCGGACCACCCCGCGCGCGACACGCAGGACACGTTTTATTTTAACCAAAACATCCTGCTGCGCACCCAGACCTCGGGCGTGCAGATCCGCACGATGGAGCAGATGCGCCCGCCGATCCGCATCATCTCGCCCGGCCGCGTCTACCGCTCCGACGCCCTCGACGCCACCCATTCCCCGCTGTTTCACCAGATCGAGGGGCTGGTCGTCGACAGGGGCATCACGATGTCCGATTTGAAGGGCACGCTCGGCTCCTTCGTGCGGCAGCTCTACGGAAAAGAGACCGTCGTGCGCTTCCGCCCGCACCATTTTCCGTTCACCGAGCCCTCCGCCGAGATGGACGTGCAGTGCTTCGTCTGCCACGGCAAGGGCTGCCCCGTCTGTAAGGGCGAGGGCTGGATCGAGATCCTCGGCTGCGGCATGGTGCACCCGAAGGTGCTCGCGGGCTGCAATATCGACCCCGAGGAGTACAGCGGTTGGGCCTTCGGCATGGGGCTCGAGCGCATCGTCATGATGCGCTACGCCGTCACCGACATCCGCAATTTCTACGAAAACGATCTGCGTTTTCTGGATCAGTTTTGATATAGGAGGAATAATCACAATGGATAAAAACAGGATCGCCCAAAAATGCGCGAAATTGGAAATTCGCGTTCAAAATCTCTATACCAAACTTTTTTATGGGATGCAGGATCACACGGTCGCCCCGGAGCTGCGCCGGTGCGCGGTGGACCTCCGCAAATGCGCCGAGGCCGGAAACTATGCCGAGGCCTGCGAGAACGCCAGAAAAGTCTCCTATCTGCTCGACGTCACCCACAAAAACCGTCTGGTGATCGACCAGGTCTATGAGAGCGTCAAGGCCGACGCCGAGGAGGTCGTCGCGACGCTCGCCGAAGCCGAGGCCGCCGGTTCGGAAACCCCCGGCCCGGAAACCCCCGGCCCGGAAACCGCCGACACGGAAACCCCCGACGCGGAAACCCCCGGCCCGGCGGGACGGGAATAAACAGAAAGAGGGATCGTCATGAATTTATCTCTCCGGTGGCTCGCGGATTATGTCGAAACCGGCGTCGGGCCCAAGGAATTCTGCGACAGGATGACCATGTCCGGCTCCAAGGTCGAGGGCTTTTCCGCGGAGGCGGATTTTCTCTCCAACGTGGTGGTCGGCAGAATCTTAAAGATTGAAAAGCACCCGGACGCGGACAAGCTGATCGTCTGCCAGCTTGACGTGGGCCGGGAGCGCCCCTGTCAGATCGTCACCGCCGCGACGAACGTCGTCGAGGGCGCCCTCGTCCCGGCCGCGCTCGACAACTCCACGCTCGCGAACGACAAAAAGATCAAAAAAGGCAAGCTGCGCGGCACGCTCTCCGAGGGCATGATGTGCTCGCTCTCGGAGCTCGGCCTCACCGTGCACGACTTCCCCTACGCGGTCGAGGACGGCATCTTCCTGATGGAGGAGGACTGCAGGCCCGGCGACGACATCCGCACGGCGCTCGGCCTTAATGACGTGACCGTCGAATTCGAGATCACCTCGAACCGGCCGGACTGCCTCTCCGTCCTCGGGCTCGCGCGCGAGGCCGCCGCGACCTTCGACAGACCGCTCAATCTCCACACGCCCGTCATCGAACACGAGGCCGGCGACATCCGTGACCTGCTCTCCGTGGAGGTCCGGAACCCCCGGCTCTGCCGCCGCTACGTCGCCCGCATGATCAAGAATATCAAGATCGCCCCGTCGCCCCGGTGGCTGCGGGAGCGCCTGCGCGCCTCGGGCGTCCGGCCGATCAACAACCTCGTCGACATCACGAACTTCGTGATGCTCGAATACGGCCAGCCGATGCACGCGTTCGATTATAAATATCTCAAGGGCAATAAAATCGTCGTCCGCAACGCGGCGCAGGGCGAATCCATCCGGACGCTCGACGGCACGGAACGCAAACTCTCGCCCGAGATGCTCGTCATCTGCGACGCGGAGAGCCCCTCCTGCGTCGCGGGCGTGATGGGCGGCGAAGGGAGCGGCATCCGGGAGGGCACCGAGGCCGTCGTCTTTGAGTCCGCGAACTTTCTCGGCTCCTCCGTGCGCCGGACCGCTCAAAAGCTCGGTATGCGCACCGAGAGCTCCGGCCGCTTCGAGAAGGAGCTCGATTCGCGCATGTGCCTGCCGGCCGTCCAACGGGCCTGCGAGCTCGTCGAGCTGCTCGGCGCGGGCGAGGTCGTCGGCGGCTGGATCGACGTGGATAACGCGAATTACGAGGACTACCGCCTCCCGCTCTACGCCGACTGGATCAACCGCTTCCTCGGCATCGACGTGTCGCCGGAGTATATGAAAGAGGTTCTCGGGAGGCTCGGCTTCGGTTTCGACGGCGACACGCTGATCGTGCCGAGCCACCGCGGCGACGTCCGCCACAAGGCCGACGTCGCGGAGGAGATCGCCCGTTTCTACGGCTACGACAAGATCCCGGACGACGTCGCGGGCAGCGTCAACGAGGGCGGATACAGCGAGCGCCAGCTCTTCGAGAAAGAACTGCGCCGCCTCTTCCTCGCGAACGGCTGCTACGAGGTCACCACCTATTCCTTCATCAGCCCGAAATCCTACGATAAAATCCGCATGGCCGCGGACTGCGCGCTGCGAAAGAGCCTTGTCATCGCGAACCCGCTCGGCGAGGACACCTCGATCATGCGCACCACCTGCCTGCCCTCGATGATGGAGGTGATCGGCCGCAACTACTGCAACCGCAACACCGAGGGCCGCTTCTTCGAGTTCGGCACCGTCTATCTGCCGAAGGACGCCCCCGACGAGCTGCCGGACGAGCGGACCGTCGCCGTCGTCGGCGCCTACGGCGAAAAAGAGGACTTCTTCGCGATCAAGGGGATGCTCGAGGAGGCCTTCAAAAAGCTGTGGGTCCCGGGCATCGCGTACGAGGCCGTCCACGACAACCCGACCTTTCACCCCGGCCGCTGCGCGAAAATTCTCCTGAACGGCGAGCCCGTCGGCTGGGTCGGCGAGGCCGCGCCGAAGGTGCTCGCGAACTACGGCGTCGATACCGGGGCCTATCTCGCCCAGTTCGACGTCGCCAAGATCTTCGACGCCCGCGTCACCGGCCAGAAATTTAAGCCGCTGCCGAAATTCCCGGCCGCCACGCGTGACCTCGCGATCGTCTGCGGCCTCGCGACGCCCGCCGCGGCCTTGGAGCAGGCCATCCGCGCCGCAGCCGGAAACCTGCTCGAGAAGCTCGAACTTTTCGACGTCTACACCGGCGCGCAGGTCGGCGAGGGCAAAAAGAGTCTCGCCTACGCCGTCACGCTGCGGGCCGCCGACCGCACGCTCACCGTCGAGGAGAGCGACCGCGCCGTCGCGAAGATCCTGCGCGCCTTGCAGGAGATCGGCGCCGCGCTCCGCGCCTGAAAAATTTGTTTTAAAGGCCCCGGTCTTGTCGCCGGGGCCTTATTTTTTGGGGAGAAGTCCCCGCTTGGGCGGAGTGAAGCCGTCGGGGCGGGGCGGAAACCGCCTACATCGCCCCCCGCGCGGCTGCGGGCCGCACCCGGCTCCGCCCTTCCGGAAAATTTTACGATGAAAGGCCCCGTTCGGATGGAATGGAACCGTTGAGGGTGGGGTGGAGACCGCCGGACCCCGGCCGACGGGCTTTTTTTATGGGAAACCGGGCCGGTTTCGCCGTCCCCGCCACCGGCGGGCAAGCCGCGGCCGCCCAAAACCGATCCCCCGCCCAAACGCCGCTCCCGAACGCGGCGGTACCCGCAAAACCCCATAAATAGGCCAAACCGGAGCCTTCCCCGTCAGGAAAGAGCTCCTGTTTTATATTCCATATTATTATATTCTAAAATAGACTAAACGGAAACTTCCTTCCAAAAACTCGCTCCCGACACGTTTTCCCGCGGGATCCCGAACAGGTCGAGGATCGTCGCGGCCTCGTCGGCGAAGGTGTCCCGCGTGCCGAGATCGACGCCGGGGCAGACCGGGTCGCCGCAGACGAGCAGCGGGATATATTCCCGCGAATGGTCCGTCGAGGGCGTCGAGGGGTCGCAGCCGTGGTCGGCCGTGATCATCAGCACGTCGTCCGGCCTCATTTTCTCCAAGAAGCCGCCGAGCCAGCGGTCGAAGCGGGAGAGCGCCCCCGCGTAACCGGGCGCGTCGTTGCGGTGGCCGTAAAGCATATCGAAATCGACGAGGTTCACAAAACACAGGCCCCGGAAGTCCCGCCCCTGCCACTCAGAGGTTGTCCGCATATCGGCCTCGTCCGGGCCGGTGCGCTGAAACTCCGTCAGGCCCCTGCCCGCGAAGATGTCGTAAATCTTGCCGACGCCGACGACGTCGAGGCCCGCCGCTTTCAGCAGGTCGAGCGCCGTGTCCTCCGGCGGGGGCAGGGAGAGGTCGTGCCGGTTTGAGGTGCGGACAAAGTCCGGCCACTCGCCGGTAAACGGCCGCGCGATGACGCGGCCGACCGCGTGTTCGCCCGAGAAGATCCGCCGGGCCTTTTCGCAGATCGCGTAGAGCTCCGGCACCGGGATGACCGATTCGTGCGCCGCGATCTGGCAGACGCTGTCCGCCGAGGTGTAGACGATCGGCTTGCCGGTCGCCATATGCTCCCGGCCGTAATCATAGAGGACCCGCGTGCCGGAGTAGGGCTTATTGCAGAGCGCCTCCCGACCGATCGCCGCCTCGAGCGCCGCGATCACCTCCGGCGGGAAACCCTCCGGATAGGTGGGCAGCGGGCGCTCCGAGACGCAGCCCGCGAGCTCCCAGTGCCCGATCGTCGTATCCTTACCGGGGCTTCGCTCCGCCAGCCGGCCGTAGGCCCCGAGCGGGCGCTCCGCCTTCGGGATGGAGGTCACGCCCGCGATGTTGCCAAGGCCGAGCGAAACCATGTGCGGGACATAAAGCTCCCCGGTGGCCGCGCAAGCCGCGAGGGTGTCGCTGCCCGCGTCGCCGAACGCCGCCGCGTCCGGCAGCGCGCCGACGCCGAAGCTGTCCAGCACCATCCAAAATACCCGTCTCACCGGCATGGTCCTTCTCCTCTCAGTCCCGCTTTTTTCCCCGCGCAGGGGGGCGTCTCGATATCAGCCTTCTCTTTTTGGCCTTTGGTCACGATATAGCTCTCCGTGGAGGTGGGCAGCCCCTTTTTCTCCAGCCGGAGGTCAAAAATATTCCCGGAGCGGCATCTCCCGCCCCTCAGTCTTTCGGCTTTTCCTCGCAGGGGGGCGTCCCGATATCGGACTTCTCTTTTTGGCCTTTGGTCACGATATAGCTCTCCGTGGAGGTGGGCAGGCCCTTTTTCTCCAGTCGGAGGTCAAAAATATTCCCGAGCGGCGTCTCCCGCCCCTCAGTCTTTCGGCTTTTCCGCGCAGGGGGGCGTCCCGATCTCGGCCTTCTCTTTTTGGTCTTTGGTCACGATATAGCTCTCCGTGGAGGTGGGCAGGCCCTTTTTCTCCAGCCGGGCGCTCACGCTCTCCCCGAACAGCGAGTAGATGACCGCGAAGACCGGAACACCGATGAGCATGCCGGAAATTCCGAAGAGGCCGCCGCCGGTCAGGATGGCGAACAGCGTCCAGAGCGCCGGCAGGCCGGTGGAATCGCCGAGGATCTTCGGCGTGAGGATGTTGCCGTCAAACTGCTGGAGCACAAAGATCATCACGACAAACCACAGCGAGTCGATCGGGTTGACCATCAGCAGGATCAGCGCCGAGGGCACGGCCCCGAAAAACGGCCCGAAGAACGGGATGATGTTGGTGACGCCGACCAGGAAGCTGATCAACAGCGCGTAATCCATGTGGAACAGGCGCATCAGGATATAGCACAGCACCCCGACGATCGCGGAGTCGAGGAGTTTGCCGTTGATGAAGCCGCTGAAGACGCTGTGGCTCTCCCGCGCGACGGAGACGAGCTTCTCCACGGTGGGGCGCTTGCAGAAGGCGTAAAGCGTCTTTTTGAGCTGGCCGATCAGCGTCTCCTTGCTGAACATCAGGTAGATCGAGACGATCACGCCGATCGAGAAATCCAGAATGCCGCCTCCGACCTGCATCGAGAGGTCGGCAAGCTGCGGCAGCAGGTCGGAGGCGTACTCGGTCAGCTTTTTCACGATGCCCTCCGTGGTGATGGAGGTCTGCAAAATCTCCTCCACGGATTTGAAATCGAGATGATATTTGAGGATCAGGGACTGGGCGGCCGCGACCAGACTGTCATAGTAATCCGGCGCGCGGTCGATGAACATCTCTACGCTCACCACGACCTGCGGGATGATGATCCAGAAAAAGAAGGTCATCACGGCGGCCGTGACGGCCCACGTCAGCAGCACCGCGAACGAACGGCGCAGCTTCGGGCGGGGCTTTTTCTTTTCCACAAAGCCGAACGCGCGCCGCTCAAAGAACATCATCGGCGCGTTGAGCAGATAGGCCATCACAAAGCCGATCGTGAACGGCCGGAACATCTTCCCGGCGCTCCCGGCAAAGGCGGCCGTCTTCGTCCAGTTTTTCATGAGGAAAAACAGCAGCAGCACGGCGAACGCGACCAGGATCACCCAGACCGCGCGCTTTGTGTCCCGTCTCGTCCAGCGCAGATCCACGAAACGCATCCCCTTCCTTTCTCAAAGGATTCTATGCTCTCATCTTACCATAATGACCCCGAAAAATCCACGAAAATATTGGAAAGCGCCGCCATCCCGGGGCCCGCTCCGGGCGGGAACCGCGGTTTTTTGCCGCGCCGTATATTTTGCGCCGAACCGATTCCGGATCTTGCGCCCGGGCGGGAACTATGCTACACTCATACCGTATTTTACCCGGCAGAGGAGGCGCCGCATGGAATTTCAGGCCGACATCATCCGGGCGATCCAGAGTGCCGCCACGCCCTTTCTCGATCTTGTCATGCAGCTCGTGACGATCTTTGGGGAACAGATCTTTCTGGTCCCGGGCACGGCGTTTCTGTTTTGGTGCGTCAGCAAGGAGCTGGGCTACTGGCTCTGCGGCTGCGCGGCGGCCGGAAGCCTCTCCGTCAACGCGCTCAAGGCCGTCTTCGCGGTGGCGCGCCCGATCGGCATCGAGGGCATCCGCGTGCTCCGGGCCTCCACCGCCACCGGCTCCTCGTTTCCGAGCGGCCACACGCAGGCGGGCGCCAACTTCTTTACGGCGCTCGCGCAGGCGACCGGTCGGCGGCGCTTTTACACGCTCGCGGCCGCCGTCTCGGCGCTTATCGCCGTCTCAAGGCTCTACTGCGGCGTGCACTGGCCCACGGACGTCCTGGCCGGGCTTTCCATCGGCGTCCTGCTGCCGCTGCTCCTCTGGAAACTCTACCGCAGGGTCCCGCCAAACAGACGCCCCCTTTTCTTTTTGGGCATGACGCTGCTCTTCACGCCGTTTTTGCTCCTCGGGGGAAACGTCGGCGACCTCTGGAAGAGCTTCGGCTTCTCGCTGGGCATCACGGCGGGGAACTATCTCGAGCAGCGGTATATCCGCTTTCGCACCGGCGGCGGGTTTTGGAAACTCGCGCTGCGCTATCTTCTGGGCATGGCAATTATCGTGCTGTCTTACGCGGCGATGAAGCTCGGCCTCCCGGAGGGGAATCTTTTCAGCCTGATCCGGTATTTTATCCTGCCGGTCGTGCTGCTGGCCGGGTGGCCCGCCCTGTTTCAAAAGCTCGGACTATAAATTCCTTTTTTTCATAAAAAAACGGGCGGCGGAGAGATCCGCCACCCGATATTTTTTTGAAATCAGAGGATCGAAATCCCCTCGGTGAAAAAGAAATCGAGCATCTCGTCCGACCAGACCGAGGCCTGAACCTCGCCGATGTGCCGCTTGCCGAGCAGCACCATGCAGATCCGGGACTGCCCGATCCCGCCGCCCATCGTGAGCGGCAGCTCGCCGGCGAGCAGCGCCTTGTGGAACGGCAGCGTCTTGCGGTCCTCGCAGCCGGAGACCTCGAGCTGGGCGTCAAGGGACTGCGGGTCGACGCGGATGCCCATGGAGGAGAGCTCCACGCCCCGCCCGAGCACCGGGTACCAGATCAGGATGTCGCCGTTGAGCGACCAGTCGTCGTAATCCGGGGCGCGGCTGTCGTGCGGGGCGCCGCCGCGCAGCGGGGCCCCGATCTGCATCAGGAACACCGCGCCGTACCGCTCGGTGATCCGGTCCTCGCGCTCCTTTGGCGTGAGGCCGGGCATCTGATCCTCAATCTCCTGCGTGGAGAGAAAGGTGATCTCCTCCGGGAGCCAGGGTTTGAAGCCGGGAAAACGTTCGCAGAGGCTATTCTGCGTCCCGCGCAGGGCCCCGTAAATTTTGCGGACGGAGTCCTTCAAAAAGCCGAGGTTGCGCTGCTCCCGCGTGATGACCATCTCCCAGTCCCACTGGTCGACGTAGATCGAATGCAGGTCGTCGAGATCCTCGTCCGGGCGGATGGCGTTCATATCCGTATAGAGGCCGCTGCCCTCCCCGAAGCCGTAGCGCTTGAGCGCGAAGCGCTTCCATTTGGCGAGGGACTGGACCACTTCCGCGTCCTTGCCCACGCTTTTGACTTTGAAGCGAACCGGCATCTCCACGCCGGAAAGGTTGTCGTTCAGGCCCGATTCGGGGAAGACAAAGAGCGGCGCCGAGACCCTCGTCAGGCCCAGCGCGCGCGCAAGCTCTGTCTGGAAGCTGTCTTTAATAAATTTGATGGCCGTCTCGGTTTCGATGATGCCGAGCTCTCCGAACGATTCCCTGTTGGAATTTTGCTCCATGGTTTTCTCCGTTTCGGTATAAAAATTAAATTTATGTTAACACCCCGTATAGAAAAATACAATGATTTTTTTTATTCACGGCCCGCCCGCGCGAAAAAAATCGAATTTTATACGGATTTTATGGTTACAAAATCGGGGTTTTCGTTTATAATGAATAGGTTACCTTTGATCTCCCCGCCGCGGCGCTTTTGCCGGACGGCGCGGGACTCCGGGAGGGATTTCATGGACCGCATCGCCAGATTTTTTGACGATATGAAGCGCAAAAAGATCGCGTTTCTCGGCATCGGCGTCAGCAACACGGACGTCATCCGCCTGTTCGCGGAGAAGGGCATCGAGACGGAGGCCCGCGATAAAAACGACCGGGACTCCCTCGGCGGGAAGGCCGCGCTGCTCGAGGAGGCCGGCGCGAAGCTGATCCTCGGCGAGAACTATCTCGACGGCATCGACGCGGACGTCGTCTTCCGCACGCCCGGCATGAACTGGTGGACCCCCGCGCTCGCGGAGCTTCGGGCCGGCGGCGCGGCCGTCACGAGCGAGATGGAGGTCTTTTTCGACCTCTGCCCCTGCAGGCGCTACGCCGTGACCGGCAGCGACGGCAAGACGACCACCACCACCATCCTCGCGGAGATGCTCTCCGCCGCCGGGAAAACGGTCTGGAAGGGCGGCAACATCGGCAACGCCCTGCTGCCGTCCATCGAGCGGATCGCGGACGGCGACGCCGTGGTGGCCGAGCTCTCGAGCTTCCAGCTCATCTCGATGCGCACATCGCCCGAGGTGGCCGTCGTCACCAACGTGGCCCCGAACCACCTCGACGTCCACAAGGACATGGAGGAATACATCGAGGCCAAGCGCAACATCCTGCGGCATCAAAACGCCTTCTCGCGCGCCGTGCTCAACGCCGACAACGTCATCACCGCGAGCATGGCCGAGCTTGTCCGCGGCGACCTGCGCTGGTTCTCCCGCCAAAATATGGTGCGAAACGGCGCCTGTCTGGACGGGGACGGCTTCCTGTGCTATTGCGAGCACGGGGCCGTGACGCGGCTTTTTCATAAGGACGAGATCCGCGTCCCCGGTATGCACAACGTGGAGAATTATCTCGCCGCGATCGCCGCGCTCTGGGGCGAGGTCGAACCGGAGATCATGTTGAAGATCGCGCGGGAGTTCCCCGGCGTCGAGCATCGCATCGAGTTCGTGCGGGAGCGGGGCGCCGTCAAGTGGTACAACGACTCCATCGCCACGAGCCCGACCCGGACCATCGCGGGCCTCGCCTGCTTTAAGCAAAAGGTCATTTTGATCGGCGGCGGCTACGATAAAAAACTCTCTTACGGCCCTCTCGCGCCGCACCTGATCGAAAAGACGAAGCTGCTGATCCTCTCCGGCCCCACGGCCGAGAAGATCGCCGCCGCCGTGCGGGAGCACCCCGATTACCATGGCTCGCCGGAGATCGCCTTTGTCGGCGGCATGGAGGAGGCCGTGAAGCTCGCGGACGGGCGCGCCTCGGCGGGCGACGTTGTGACGCTCTCCCCGGCCTCGGCGAGCTTCGACCGCTACCGCAACTTTGAGCTGCGCGGCAGGCACTTCAAGGAGCTTGTCGGCGGCCTGAACGGATAGACGGGCGCGGACGTAAGGGGAAGCCTGTGGCGGATATTCTAAATACCCGGCTGACGGCCTAAGCGGGCAGGAAAGCTGCGGATATGAAAAAAACAAACCCGGCGCGGATATCCCAAAGGCCTTGCCGATCGCCTGAACGAACAGGGGAGCCGCAAACGCGAGGGAAATAGCCTTGCGCGGATACCCCAAAGCCCCGGGCGGCCTGAGCGGGCAGGAGAGCTGCGGATATGAAAAAACAAACCCGGCTCGGATACCCCAAAGGCCTTGCCGGTCGCCTGAACGAACAGGGGAGCCGCAAACGCGCGGGAAATAGCCTTGTGCGAACACCCCAAAGCCCCGGGCGGCCTAAGCGGGCAGGAGAGCTGCGGATATGAAAAAAACAAACCCGGCTCGGATATTTGAAAAATCTGTTCGGCAATTTTGACATAAGGAGCCCCGGGCGCAAAAGCGGGCTCCGCGGCGGGCGGCTCAAAGGCCCCGCCGATCATTTTAAAGAATGGGGAAACGGATGGATACGATGGACCTCTTGAGGACCCTCTGTGGGCCGGAGGAGAATTCCGGGGCCGAGGACGCCGCCGCTAAGGTCGCGGCGGAGCTGCTCTCCCGGTACGGGAAGATCACGCTTGGCCCGCTCGGCTCCGTGATCTGCGAAGTCGCGCCGGAGAAAAACGGCCGCCATGTGCTGCTCGACGCCCACATCGACCGGATCGGCCTGATCGTCACGCGCGTCGACGACCGCGGGTTCGCCTGCGTCCGGCCCTGCGGCGGCATCGACCGCAGGAGCGTCTCCGGCTCCGCCGTCAAGGTGATGACGGGATCCGGGCCCCTCCCCGGCGTGATCGGCGCGGTCCCGCCGCACCTGCAAAAAGACGAGAAAAAAGAAAACCCGAAGCCGGAGGACCTCGCCGTCGACCTCGCGCTCTCCGTCGGGGAGGCGAGGGAACGGGTCCGGCCCGGCGACCGCGTGATCTTATGCGGCCGCTTCTCCGGGATCGGGGAGGGATACGTCACCTCGCCCGCCCTCGACGACCGCGCGGGCTGCGCCTGCATCCTCAAGGCGCTCGATGCGCTCGAGGGGCAAACGCTCCCCTGCGGCCTCACCGCCGTGTTCTCCACAAGGGAGGAAGTCGGCGGGGGCGGGGCGAGCACGGCCGCTTTCGCCGCGCGCCCGACCGAGGCGATCGAGATCGACGTCTCCTTCGGCGCGACGCCGGACACAAAGTCCGGGGAGACCGGCGAGATGAAAAAGGGCCCGATGGTCGGCTTTTCCCCTGTACTTGACCGGGACGTCTGCGAGCGCCTGATCGAGCTTGCGGAGCGCCACGGCATCCCCTATCAGTATGAAGTCATGGAGCGCGAGACCGGCACCAACGCCGACGAGATTGCCCGAACCGGCGTGGGCGTGCGCTGCGGCATGCTCTCCGTTCCGCAGCAATATATGCACACCGTGATCGAAAAAGTGGCGCTCGCGGACATCGAATCCACCGCCGCCCTGCTCGCGGCCTACGTCTTGGAAGGGGGCGCGCGCTGATGGGGACCCTCCTTGAAAACCTCGAAAATTTCTGCGCGATACCCGGCACCTCCGGCGACGAATCCGCCGTCCGCGAGGCGATCTACCGGGAAATCAAGGACCTGCCCGGGTGCGCCGCCCATACCGACAACGCGGGCAACCTAATCGTTGAAAAAACCGGGGGACAGCCCCCGAATTCCAAAGTGCTGTTCTGCGCCCACATGGACGAGGTCGGCTTCATTGTCACGCGCGCCGACGAGCACGGCTTTCTGCGTTTTGCCTGCGTCGGCCATATCGACAGCCGCGTCGTCGTCGGCAAGCGCGTGCTCATCGGGAAAAACCGCCTGCCGGGGCTCATCGGGGCCAAGGCGCTGCACAAGATCCCCAAGGAGCAGCGCGGCGAGCCCGCCGAGATCGGCGACCTCTTTATCGACATCGGCGCGGACGATAAGTCCGCCGCCGGGGCGCTGGTCAAGCCCGGCGACCGCGCGGTCTGGGACACGGACTTCCTCCGGCTCGGCGGCTCGGCGGCGGTCTGCTCCCGCGCCATCGACGACCGCGCGGGCTGCGCGCTGCTCGTGGAACTCCTGAAGGGCGACGCGCCCTATGGCTTCACCGTGGCGTTCACGACGCGGGAAGAGGTGAACGGAAACGGCGCGCCGGCCGCCGGGTTCTCCGCGGAGCCGGATATCTCCGTCGTGGTGGAGGCGACCTCCGCCGGGGACGGGTTCGGCGCCCCGGAGGAAAAATACGTCTGCGCGCAGGGAAAGGGACCGGTCGTCTCGTTCATCGACGAGGGGACGGTCTACGACCCCGCGCTCTATGAGGCGATCACGGCGCTCGCCAAGGAAAACGGCATCCCGTTCCAGCCCAAAGAGGGCGTTGTCGGCCTCAACGACTCGGCGGCCATCTCCAAGAGCCGCGCGGGCGTTCGCCCGGCCGCGGTCTCGCTGCCCGCGAGATATATCCATTCCCCGGTTTCCACCGTGCGGACCGAGGACCTCGCAAACACCCTGCGGCTGCTCGCCGTTCTCCGCGCGGAGCTGCCAAAATTATGATTCGGCTGCTGACCGATCCCTCCGAGCTCGACGCGCTCGCGGGGGCGGACCCCACGCTCGCGGCGACGGCGGCCTCCTCCGTCGCGGCATTCCGGGACGAGCCGGAGCGCCTGCGCTGCTTCGGCGAATACGACGAATCCGGCGCGCTCGTCGCGGCCGCGGACCTCACCTCGCGGGAGATCCTGCTGCTCTGTAAACAGAGCGGGCTTTGCGAGCATGGCGGGTTTTATGAAAAGGACGCGCTACTTGAACAGGATGAACTTTATGAAAAGAGCGCGCTTAGCAAAAAGAGCGGGTTCCACGACGGGAGCGGCCCACTCGGGTGTGACGAACGCCACGAAAAGAACGCGTTCCCCAAAGGGGACGGGCTCCGCGAAGAGAACGCTCCCTGTCTCCAGAACGGGCTTCGATTGCGAAGCGGACCCTCCGGCGAGATGCTGGATTTTTTAAAAAAGATGATCCCCGGCGGGCATTTTACCGGCATCCGCTGCTGCGGGGGAGCGCTCTCCGTGCTCAAAAAAGAATTCCCCATTTTTGAGCGCGAGGAGGCTGTTATGGCGTGCTCGAGCCTATCCGGGCCGCCCGCCACAGAGTTTTGCGCGGAGCCTCCGCGGCGTTTTGAAGACGTCCGGGCGCTTCTGGCCGAGGCGGACGCCGAATTTGCCGAGGGGGACCCGGAGGCGTGGATTTTGCGGGTTTCGCGCGGCGTCCGCAGAGGGCAGTCTACCGTTTGGGTGATCTACGACGGCGAAAGGCCCGTGGCCACCGCCTCCGTCCTCGGCCGGTGCGGCTCCTGCGGCGTCATCGCGGGCGTCGCCACGCGGGCCGAATACCGGGGGCGGGGGATGGCTTCCTGCCTCGCCTATCTCTGCGCGAAGGAGCTCCTTGATTCCGGGCGGACGGCGTGGCTCGTCCCCTCCGGGGAAGCGTCCGCGCGGCTCTACGGGGCGCTCGGGTTTCGACCGGTTTATTTTCAATATCATTGTAAAATCATAAATGAGGAACCGACATGAATTCATTTTTTCCCATCGACGGGGCCCTGCTCGCCGCCGCGGCCCGGGCGGAGGCCGACTGCGCGGAACCTTTTTTAAGGATCGCGGAAACCGAGGAACATAACGCGCAGAAGGTGCTGCGCGCCTTCATCGACAACCGGGTCAGCGAATCGCTCTTCGGCGGCAGCACCGGCTACGGCTACGACGACCGCGGCCGCGAGGCCCTCGACCGGGTCTTCGCCGAGATCTTCGGCACCGAGGACGCCCTCGCGCGCCACAACTTCATGAGCGGCACGCACGCCATCTCGACCGCCCTGTTCGGCGTGCTGCGCCCCGGCGACACGATGGTCTCGCTCTCCGGCGCGCCCTACGACACCCTGCATGACGTCATTCACGGCCGCGGCGTCGGCTCGCTCGAGGAATTCGGCGTCCGCTATAAAGAGCTGCCGCTGCTGCCGGACGGGCATGTCGATTATGATGGCATCCCCGAGGCGGTTCGAGGCGCGAAGATGGCCTATCTCCAGCGCTCCCGCGGCTACGCGCTGCGCCCCTCGCTCTCGACCGACGAGATCCGGAAGATTTTCTCCATTATAAAGGAGGCGAACCCGCGGGCGGTCTGCGTCGTCGACAACTGCTACGGCGAATTCGTCTGCAAAGAGGAGCCCACCCAGTGCGGCGCGGATCTCACGGTCGGCTCGCTAATTAAAAATCCCGGCGGCGGCATCGCCAATACCGGCGGCTACATCGCCGGGAAGCACGAATACGTGGAGCTCTGCGCGAACCGGCTCTCGGCCCCGGGCGTCGGCAGGGAGATCGGCTGCACTTTGGGCGAGCTGCGCCCGATGTACCTCGGCCTTTTCTTCGCGCCGACGGTCACGGCTTCCGCCGTCAAGACCGCCGTCTTCGCCTCCCGCTTCTTTGAGCTGCTCGGCTACCGCGCGACGCCCGCCTACCGCGAGCCGCGCACCGACATCATCGAGACGATCGAGCTCGGCAATAAGGAGGCGCTATGCGCCTTCTGCCGCGGCATCCAGAGCGGCTCGCCGATCGACGCCTTCGTCACGCCCGAGCCTTGGGAGATGCCGGGCTACGACGATCCGGTCATCATGGCGGCCGGGGCCTTCCACCTCGGCGCCTCGATCGACCTCTCCGCGGACGCGCCGCTGCGGGAGCCCTACGCCGTCTGGATGCAGGGAGGGCTCACCTATCCCGCCGCGAAAGCCGGCGTGCTGCTGGCCGCCCAGTCCATGAGGGACGCGGGCGTCCTCAAAATGCCCTGACGAAAAGGCTTTAGCATGAGACTTTTCCGAAAATAAAAACAGCGGCCCGGTATCCCGGCCGCTCAGACACGCACCCGTGGTGGAATGGCAGACACGGCGGCCTTAGGAGCCGCTCCGATTTCGGGTGGGGGTCCAAGTCCCCCCGGGTGCACCAAAAAGCCCGGTTAAGCATTCGCTTAACCGGGCTTTTTCACAGGGGGCTTAGCCCTCTCTTGACGTCACCCCCATAGATGAACGCGGTTGATGGCATTCGCCCAACCGCCGGAACGGTGGCACGGCTCCTTGGCGGTGCTATCGGTGAAAAAATAATCATTTTTCCCCACAGTGATTACAAAAAAGACGACGGGCCAAACGGTCTAAAATCGCCGTACATGCCGCTTTGCGGGACCAACCGCCGACCGACGCCCTGTCCGCGCCCCTACAAAACCGCCGCTTCGCGCCCATCCCGCGGATCGGAGGACGTCGGGCTTCGGAGGGCGGCCGCTCCGTCAGATCTCGGTCAGGCTCAGGCCCGCGGACTCCACCTCGACGGAGTCCGGGCATTCCAAGACCAGCGCGAGCCGCGCGGACGCGCAGGGATCCGCCGGAACCGGAATCCCCCCGGCGGAGACGGTGAGCACCGGGCTCTGCCGGCACAGGGGGAAATGATACGTAAAAAGGTCCTTTTCGCGCCCGTTCGCGAGCAGGCGAAGGCACAGGGAACCCGAACCGCCGCACTGAGCGGCGGGCTTCAGATTGACAAAGAAATCGGCAAGATAGCTTTTCCCGGCGGGCAAAACAATTTTGGTGCGCTCGGGAGAGAGCCGCACGCAGGAGCAGGGCGAGCGGATCGTCTCTCTCCACAGCATCGGACATCCGGATTTCCAGCAAAAGCCGGGCGCGGCGGAGAAGGCGGCGCCCGAGACGCGTCCCGCCGCTCCGGCGGCGCCCGTTGCACCTGTTGCGCCTGTCGCGCCGGTGGGGCCCGTTTTCCCCGCGGGGCCTGTCGCTCCCGTGGCTCCTGTCGCTCCGGTGGGGCCCGTCGCTCCGGTGGGGCCCGTTTTCCCCGCGGGGCCTGCCGCTCCGGTGGCTCCTGTCGCGCCGGTGGCGCCTGTCGCTCCTCCGGGCGGCCCCGTGGGGCCGGTTGGCCCGGCCGGGCCGGTCTCCCCTCCGGGCGGCGCGCAGAGCACGCTCTCCATTTTGGACTTTAACAAAAGCTGGTTTTGCATGACGCTGTCCAAAAGGCATTTGACGCTCCGGTTGACCTCGATGACCTCCCCGACCGTCGGGGAGACGCCGGGCTGACCGGGCAGCGTACCCAGCACATATTGGAGCTTCTCGCCTTCCGCGTTGATGATATGGCTCAGGCCCAGCTCCTCCATGGCGATCGAGGCAAGAATCATATTCAGGGACTCGTCATGGGTGAGTTCCGGGCTGATCAAAGGATATGTGGGCTGCGACATGGCGTTACCCTCCCGCCTGCTCGTTTTGTTGGGATTCCCGCTTCCGCGCGAAATAGCGCCTGTTGTACGCGACGGACGGGGAATCGGGTTTATAGGCCGAAGCGAGCTCGTTATAATGCTCCGCCCTCTCGGGATCGCCGAGCGCGTCATAACAGACCGCGCACTCGATAGAGGGGATGTATCCCCAAAAATCCTCCTGACAGAAGCCGCCGTCCCGCTCCGGCTTTCCGAGCCCGAGCGCGAGCTCGAACCAGAAGGCGGCCTGACGGTAGCTGAATTTTTCTTTAAACAGGTATCCGAGCTGGCAGCAGATCTCCGCGCGCGGAAGGTCGTAATCGAAGCTGCGCAGCAGGCTTAGAAGCGCGCCCTGCCGGTCGCCCAGCGCCGCCCGGCACTTCGCGAGCTCGCCGCACGCCGCGATGTCGTCCTCCTTCCAGCCGGCCCCGGCATCGAGGAACTCCTGAAACTTTGCCGAGGCGTCCTCAAACCTGCCGTTGTCCTTGAGCTCCCTAGCGTAATAATAGACGCCGCGCGGCGAGAGCGTCCTGCCCTCCGCGAGCTCTTTTTCGTAGATCCGCAGGTTCCGCCCGCTCTGACCCGGCTTCTGCTTCGCGTGCGTGACCGCGATGTCGGACGTGATCGTCTTGCCGCCGGTCTCCAGATATTCGTGCACCGGTTCCCGCCAGCGAAAGCCACGGCTCCGCCTGACGAGCCGCTCCCGGTTGTAGGAGAAAACGACGCGCCCCTGTTCGTCGAAGCCCGTGTTGTAGCGCATGAGCACCGTGTCGACGTCGGGCGGGAGCGTCTCCTTGAGCATGCTCAGTTTGACCGCGTCGTCCGGCAGCAGGATGTCGTCCGCGTCGAGCCATAAAATATAATCCATAGTCGCGCGCTCGAACGACGCGTTGCGGGCGGCCGAAAAATCGTCCACCCACGGGAAATCGAAGATTTTCTCCGTAAACCGGGCCGCGATCTCCCTGGTCCGGTCCGTGGAGCCCGTGTCGGCGACGACGATTTCATCCACAATATTTTTAACGGAATTGAGACAGCGCTCCAATGTGTCTTCCTCGTTTTTTACGATCATGCAAAGGCTGATTTTCATCATGCGAATCCTCCGGAAAAAGGCCCTGTCGGACTATTTTATGCGGGAAAAGCAAAGAAGGCCACAGGAAACCGGAGCGCCCGCACCGCCCTCCCGGCCGCCTCATATAATGGCTTTGGAAATGACTCGCGATAGGGGGCCGCCCATTTTGCCGACGATCAGCCTGTGTATGATTGTAAAAAACGAATCGGCCGACATCCGCCGCTGCCTCGACAGCGCCCGGGACTATGTCGACGAGATCGTCGTCGTGGATACCGGCTCCACGGACGGCACCAAACGGATCTGCTCCGAATACGGGGCGAAACTGTTGGATCTCCCGTGGCCCGGCGACTTCGCCGCGGCGCGAAACTTCGGCCTCGGGGAGGCCGCCGGCGACTGGGTCCTCTGGCTCGACGCCGACGAGGAATTACAGGTATCCGATCTCTCTGCCCTGCGATCCCGCCTCGAAACCGCGCAGGACGATCTGCTCCGTATCAGGATGCTGCATTTCTACGGGCGGGAGCCGGTCGCGGAGACGCGCGCCTACGCCTCCTTCGCCGCCCGTCTTTTTCGCAACCATATCGGAATCCGCTTCCGCGGGAGGATCCACGAACAGCCCGAGGCCCCGGAGGGGGGACCCCCGGCGCGGGGCGGCGTCCTGCCCTCCCTGAGGATCCTCCATTATGGGTATCTCGACGACCCGGTCCGGGACAAAGGCGCCCGCAACGTCCCGCTCCTGATGGAGGAAAAGGCGGCGGCCCCCAAAAACCCGTGGCTCGATTATTTCCTCGCCGCGGAGCTCTGCCGCGCGGGGGACGACGCCGGCGCTTTCGGCGCGGTCAACCGGTCCGTCGCGGGCTTCTTAAAACAGGGGCGGATGCCCCCGGCGCTCGCGTATAAGCTCAAATATGACATTCTGATCCGGACGCAGAGCTTCCCGTCGGTGTTGGCCGGCATCGGCAAGGCCATTTCCCTGTATCCGGATTACGTGGATCTGCATTTTTACGAGGGGATCGCGCGGATGAGCGTTGAGGACTGCGAGGGGGCGGAGCGTTCCTTCTGCCGCTGCCTTATTCTCGGCGAATCCAACCCGGCGTACCTGATCCTGCTTGGGACGGGCAGTTTCTTCGCGCTCTACTACCTCGGTCTATGTTATGAAAAACAAGGGGAATTTGACCGGGCGGCCGAAAGCTACCGTCAGGCGCTCCGCTATGATCCGGATTTCGCGCCGGCAAAGCAAAAACTCGGGGGATGAGGGCCGTCGCCCCCGCATCCGGGCGTCCGGGCGGCGCGGCGCGGCTCTTTTTTCCCATCATTTCTATGCCATTAAGGGGGCAACGAAGTTATGTCACAACCGACCTTTCCATCGATCAGTCCTCCCTTTACGCGCGAGGACGTCGTCAATCAGATTTTGGCGTCCATCGCGATGGAGGAACTCAGTCTGAGCCATATCATCAACACGGAGGGCGAAAAGCTCCAGTATATCCTCGGGACCCTGCCCGGGATGAGCGGCCCTCCGGCGACCGTCGACGACGTGCTCGAGGCCAACGAGAGCGTCCGCACCATGCTCGACAGCGTCGCGCAAAATCAGTTATTTTTTAAAATAAAAATGCAAAACGCCCTCTCCTCCTCGGAGCTGACGGGCGCGCCCGGACCGACCGGCGCTACGGGGCCGACCGGGCTCGCCGGCGGCGCCACCGGCGCGGAGGGGCCTCCCGGGGAGCCGGGCGCCGACGGCGCGCCGGGCGAGAAAGGGGACACCGGCCCCACCGGCCCCACCGGACCGGACGGGACGCAGATCACCGCGACGACCGCCTTCGCGGCCAGCACCACCGGCGCGATCGTTGTGGTCGCCCTGCTGGGGACCCTCGTCTCCCTGCCGGACGACCAGATCATGCCCGCGGGAATCACCCCGAACGGAACAAGCGACACGTTCACGGTCGCCGAGGCGGGGCGCTACCGGATCTCTTACCATGTCAACACGCAGGTCTCTGTGGTCATGGGGGCCCGGGTCCTGATCGGCGGGAGCCCCAATACCGCCTCGAGCATCATCCCGCTGGTCAGCCTCTCGGGTTTCTCCAATGAGATCCTGGTCGACCTTGCGGCGGGCAGCACCGTCAGCCTTCAGCTGTATGGGCTTATCAACGTATCCGTAACCCTGCTTCCCGATTCGGTGGGCGCTTCGCTGATGATCATGCGGTTGAGTTAGGGGGGAAACAACATGTCAATGCCTTCTTACCCAACCATCAGCCCGGAGCTGACCAGAGGAGACGCGATCAACATGCTGCTGTCCTCCGTCGCGATGGAGGAACTGGGCTTAAGCCATGTCCTGAACGCGGAGGGGGAGAAACTCCAATTCGTTCTGGGGACGATCCCCGGGCTCACGGGAGACGCTCCCACCCTGTCCGACGTGCTGGAAGTCAATGAAGACATCCGCGGCGTGCTCGACAGCAGCGCCCAAAACGCGGCGCTGATGAACTCCAAAATGCTGGCGGCCCTGAGCGCGCCCGTCGTCCCGGGGGCGACCGGCGCGACGGGTCCGACCGGCGCCACCGGGCCCGAGACCGGCCCGACCGGGGCACCCGGCCCGGCCGGAGCGCCGGGTGAGGCGGGAGAACAGGGCCCCGAGGGGGATCAGGGTCCGACCGGCGCGCCCGGGCTTCCCGGCCCGAATATCACCGCGACGGCCGCCTTCGCCGTGAACACGCAGGGCTCGCTGCTGACGGTCCTCTTGACAGGGACTCCGGTCCCGCTCCCGAACGTTCACGTTCTCCTCCCAAGCGGCATCACCATAAACGGGGCCAACACGCTCTTCACCGTCCCGAATTACGGGCGCTACCGCATCTCCTACCACATCAACACGACCGCCTCGCTGTTGCTTGGCGCCCGCGTCATGATCAACGGCAACGCCGAGCCCGCGTCCGTCATTTCGCCCGTCCTTGCGGTCTCGAACTACGCGAACGAAATCGAGGTGGATCTGCCGGCCGGGGCGACGGTCGGTTTGCAGATGTTCAAGACCTCGGTGCTGCTGCCCGGAGTCGCCATCCTGCTCAGCGGGGGATGCGGGGCCTCCCTCATGATCATCCGGCTGCAATGACCCAAAAACCGCCCGCGTGATTCCGCAAAACGGTTCCCGGTGATCGCGCGGTGGGCGAACCGCCAAAACCCGCTTTTTCCTGATGCTCACGCGGCCCCGGCGACGCGAAGACAGTCGCCGCGAGATGCCGCGGGGCCCTCTCCGACGACCGGCCATCGGGCCGCCAAAACTCGGCTCGGCGCGGGCTTTCCGCGCCTTCGCCGGGGCCGGAGAAAACAAGACGCCGCCCCGGATCGGACGATCCGGGGCGGCGTTATTTTTTTAAGGCTCAGAACCACTTTTTCTTTTTTAGAATATAAAGGCAAAAGGCCACCATCGCGGCGCTTAAAAGGATCACATAGAGATAGCCGTAGCGCCATCCGTACTCCGGGATCTGAAAATTCATCCCATACCAGCCGACGATCAGCGTCAGCGGCAAAAAGACGGCCGTGACGATGGTCAGGAGCTTCATGGTCTGGTTCTGCTCGATGTCGATGCCCGCCTGATACGCCTCGCGCGCCTGCGTGACATATTCCCGCAGCTCCAAGATCGAGTTCGTCAGATAATCGAGCCGTTTGCGCAGGGCGTCGAAGCGCTCCGCAGTCTCGGGCGCAAGGAGACTGCCCCTGTTTTCGATCAGCCCGTCGATCGTGAAGCCGAGCTGTTCGTAGTAACGTTTGATCCGTGAGAAGGAGCGCCGAAGCTGGATGATGCGGGCGCTCGCCCCGCCCGCCGGCCCGTTTTTGACGATGATCTGGCGCTCCAGCTCGTTGATGGCGTTCTCGAAGCCCTCGAGCTCGTCGACATCCCCCGCGGTCATCTCGGAAAAAAGCCGCGCCAGCGCGGAGAACGGCTCCCGCTCCGGCATCTCCTCAAGAATCCGGGTGCAGGCCTCGCTCTCCCCCACATAGACAAGCTCCTGTTCGCCGCAATAGATGCAGATCCGCTCCTCCCGCCTGCCCGTGTCCTTGAGGTCGCACCAGTTAAACGCCAGAAAGCACGCGCGCTCCCCGACCGGCAGGAAGATATGGCTCGCGGAGCGCTGCCTCGCGTAGAGCTCCTCGCCGAGATACTCCCTGAGTCTCCCCTCGCCGTCGTTTTTATAAATCGTGATCATAGACAAATACCCCTCCCGCCGTTTTTGGGCCGTTTCGGTATCGGTTCTATTGTAAGTCAAGATCCGCGCAAATACAAGCAACGCGGACGCTTCGCGCGGGAAACCGGTCATGCTTCAGCGCCGCCGCCCGGCGCGGGCGGGACGGGGACGGGGCGGAGAGGGGGCGCGGGAAAGTCTCGCGGAGGGGGGTTTCGCGCGTCATGACCGCGGGGAATGGACGCCGCCCGGCGCGGGCGGGGCGGGGGCGGGGCGGAG
>CAZAAR010000024.1:0-27634 GCA_964483415.1 uncultured Oscillospiraceae bacterium | reverse complement strand
AACGATGATTCCACAAGAAATCCCAGCCGTTACAAGTTGGAATATACATTTTCCGCAGGCGGAGAGCAGTATGCCGGCTCGGTGACGCGGGTATTCGAGGGGGGAAGCCATATGCGAAGCACCATACCGGTGCGTTATCTGCCCTTCTGGCCTCATGTGAACGCGGAGGACGGCGGGTCGATAGGCTTTGCCGGGCCCGTCATGGTAGGGGTGGGCGTTGTGGCGCTTGTCTTTGGGGTCAAGAAAAAATCCCGGCTGCGAAACAAGGGTCCATAGGCGGCTTGATCCGGTTGAAGCCGGTCAATAAAACATTTTGAAAGGGTGTGTGTACCATGACAAAAGGGAAATTCGGCCTAAGCACGGCCGCCGTCGCGGTGATCGCCTTTGGCTTTGCGGCGCTCAGGCAGCCGACGTCGGTACTGCTTGTGTGCGGCTTCGCGCTGCTGGCGGAAAAGGACGAGTGGCTGAACAAACAGGCGATGCAGGCGCTTTTGCTGACCATCGCGTATTATCTGGCCGAGCTGGTGACGGGCTGGATATTCGGCGGCCTCACCCGGCTTTTCGGATGGGTGAAGCTGTACGGCGCGGTAAACGCCATGGGTACGGCGGGCTCGTTTGTGGGCGATGTCCTCTATCTCGCGCTGATTGTGTTCTCCGTTCTCGCCGCGGTGCGGGTGCTTCGCGGCAAGGACGCAGAGCTGCCCTTTATCGCAAAAATGGCGGGCGGGGATTTTGCGGCGGCAATCCAATCAAAGGCCGAGCCGGCGGCGGCGCCCGCGCAGACGGTTCCCCCCGTACAGGCCGAGCCGGTCCGGGCGCAATACGCGCCCCCGGCACAGCCGGCAGCCCCGATGCAGACGCCCGCTGACGCGATTCAGGCCGCGCCCGCGCCCGCTGTCAGGCTGTGCCCGGTTTGCTCCGCTCCCTTGCATGAGGATTCCAGATTTTGCACCGAGTGCGGCGCAAAAACAGAATGATATAGGAGGTATGGAATATGTTTTGTGAAAATTGCGGCAAGAACCTTCCGGAGGGAGCCAAGTTCTGCGACGGCTGCGGCGCGAAGACCGAACCCGCGCAGGCTGCCTATGCGGCGGCGGAGCCTGCTCCGGCGCGTCCTGTCCCGCCGCCCCCGGCCTATACGCCGCCCCCGGCACAGACGGCGCCCCCCTATCAGCAGGCGTATGCGCCGCCGACCCCGGCCTATTCCGGGCAGCCGGGCAGCGAGCCGCTGCGCGTCGGGCAGTACATAGGGATGCTCCTGTTGATGCTTGTGCCCATTCTGAGCATCGTCCTGCTGTTTATGTGGAGCTTTGGCGGCTCGGTCAATCCCAATAAGAAGAACTTCGCGCGCGCCATGCTCATCGTCAGCGCGATAGGGTTTGTATTTTCCCTGATATTTGGAGGCGCTCTCGTCGGTATCATGGGAGAATTGTTCGGCGGTTATTATTAAAACGGGGTAGGCGGCCCGATCTTCGCGCACATAAAAAACCGGCGCGGCGGACTTTTTCAGTCCGCCGCGCCTCTCTGTCCGATGAAAGTTTCACGCGGCGCGGAGCCGTTTCATCATGGGAAGGGGGATTCTATTCCTGCTCCCATTCCCGTTCCTGTTCCGGCTCCCGGTCCGGAGCGCGATCCGGCTCCTGTCCCCATCCCGGGTCCTGATCCCAGTCGAAGGGTTTGCCATGGCAGGGCTCCTCGCACAGGCTGCCGATCGCGTCAAGCTTCGCGTAGAGCACGTGCTCAAGCTGGGTGATGCCGACGATCGTGCGGTAGACCGATTTGTCTACCTCGAGCAGATCGCAGACGTTTTTGGAGAGCTCGACCGCGCGCTGCAGCTTTTCGCCCTCCGCGTTGAGGATGTGGGAGAGCGCGGTCTCGATCAGCGCGATGGATTCGATCAGATCGCAGATCCCGTCGCACTCCCCGCCGCCGCAGGGGCGGCAGATCTCGTAATTGCAGCAGCAAAGGCCGTCCAGCCCGCAGGAATCAATTTCAAAATATAGGATTCTCGGGTAGCAGCAATGCTTCGCGGCGAGGAAGATCAGCGGAAGCACCGACCGGTCCCGCGAGCAGCAGGGATCAAACAACAGATCCTCGAGCGTATATACGGCGGGCACGCAGAAGCTCCTCGCCACGCAGTCGTCCGCCGAGTAGATGATGACCTCCTGCGTCGGGCCGCATCTGCGGATGACGGCATAGTACGGGGCGATCGAAAGGACGCCCGCGTACTGTCCGGTGCAGATCTCCTGAAGGATGCGGACGCAGCAGCCCTCCTTTGAAATCTCGGCGATGAAATCTTTAAAAGCGACCAGCAGCGTGTCGTGCTCACAATTATAGGAGAGCCCCTCGATCTGCGCGCAGGGTTTGGCGCAGCCTTTGATCTGCAAGCGGTCGATCTCTTTCATTTCGCGGTTGAGCTTATAAAGGACGATCCCGAGCTTATCCACGGAGGCCCAAAAGCAGTTTTCCGAGCTGTCGTAACAGATGCTCGCGTACGGTTTGTCGACCTCGAAGCAGGTCGAAGGGGTGAAGTCCCGGCGAAGTCTGTAAATTTTACAGTCCTGCGGCATGGTCAGATAAAAAAAGCAGCCGTCAAACGCGATCCCCTGATACCGCTTACAGAGGTCCGTGGGCAATGCGACGGTATTGCGCGGTTCAAACATATCCAAAAAATATCCCTCCAAGTACCGATAAAAAGCGGTCTTTGCTCCATTGTATGCGGCGCTTTCGGTAATTGCGACAGTCCGGACCCACGCGGAAACGTATGAGAAATTCCCGGCATATACTATATCGGCAAGCAACGCTTGCCGCAGACAAAAATAATATAGAGGTGCTTTTTATGAGTATGCCCGTTATCACTCCGGGAGAGGGCTCCAGGGAACAGGCCATCACGGATTTGGTAGAATCCATTGCGCTGCAGGAGACGGCGCTTTCCCATATCATCAACGCCGAGGGCGAGAAGATCCAGGTCTTTACCACGGCGGCCGGTATCACGCCTGAACAGCTGCTCGCCGCCAACGCGTCGGTAGAGTCGATGGTCGACGCCATCACCCGCCTTGAGATGATCTTCCAGACGAAGCTGAATCTGTTTGCCGCCGATCTGGCCAGCACCGAAGAGCCGTAATCGGGTGAGCGCGATGAGAGCCGCCGTTCTCACCACGTTTGGCGGCCTGCCCGCCACGGTTCTCCGGCGAACGTGGCCGCGGAACAGGTGTATATGCCGCCGAGGGCCGGATTGGATGTCAGGATCATCGTCAGCGGCGGCTTCAACGCCGCCGGGAGATCCGGCGTTTTTTTGGACGAACGCATCCAATGGGTGAAGGTCCCGGATCAGCTCAATGGCAAACGCATCAAGTTATATGGTTATACGCTGTCCAATTTGTTTATCCGCCCTTCGCTCTCCGAAATGTTCGGGCTCACCGTGCTCGAGGCCGCGAGCCGCGCTCCGGTCCGGTCCGGTCCGCTTTCCGTCGGCGGTTTCGCATGGCTGATCTACGAAAGACAAAAAAATGCGCGGGGGCCCCGGAAGGCCTCCGCGCATTTTGGACTGAATTTTTCGCCGGATGCGGAGGATGAGGACCGTCCGGCCGTTTTCGGCGGGCTCCCACCCCCGGCGGGCTCCCGCTCCCGCCCATGGCGGAAGAACAAAACGGACAACCCGTTAAAAATTTTTCCCGGCCTATTGACTATGACGCAGCGTTATGGTTTATCTTATAGAAGAACCGTTCGGCTCCGGCGGACGGCCGGGCATTTTTGATGGGAGGCGAGACGCCATGGAATACAGCGTCGACCGGCTGGCAAGGCTCGCGGGGGTCAGCGTCCGCACGCTGCATTATTATGACGAGATCGGGCTTTTGTCGCCCAAAAGGATCAGCGGCAACGGCTACCGGGTCTACGGGCAGGGGGAGGTCGATCTGCTTCAGCGCATTTTATTTTACCGGGAGCTCGATCTGCCGCTTGCCGAGATCAAGAAGATCGCGCAGGCGAAAGACTACGACGGTGACGCCGCCCTGCGGGGCCATCTGTCGGCGCTCAGGGAGAAGAGGAAGCGCATCGACCTGCTGATCGCGAATGTGGAAAAAACCATTTCAGCTTCAAAAGGAGAGATCACGATGAACGACAAGGAAAAATTCGAGGGCTTTAAACAGAAGATGATCGAGGACAACGAAACGGCGTACGGCGCGGAAATCCGAGAGAAATACGGGGAGGACGCCGTGAACGCGGGAAATCAGAAATTTGGCGGCCTTACGAAGGAGCGGTTTGAGGAGCAGGAAACGCTGCGGCGCCGGATCAACGATTCGCTCCGGGCGGCGTTCGAGGCGGGGGACCCCGCCGGCGCGCTCGCGCAGGAGGTCTGCGGGATGCACCGGAAATGGCTGGGCTATTTTTGGGGCAGCTATTCTAAAGAGGCGCACCTCGGCCTCGCGCAGATGTATGTGGACGACCCGCGTTTCACGAAGTATTATGACGAGCAGGTCGCCGTGGGCGCCGCCGCGTTTTTCCTCGAGGCCATGAAAATCTACTGCAAATGAGCGCGCGCGGCGGTCGGGGCCGTTTTGTGCGGGACCCCCCGCGGGCCCGCCCGCCGTCTCCGGACGGGACCGCGGCCCCCGGGCCGGGGCGCCGGGTCTCCCGCGGGAATTCCGGCGGAGCCGCGGGAGCATGCGGAAAGAAGAGACGGCGGCCGGTTTTTCCGGCGGCCGTCTCTTCTTTATCGGCCCGCCGCGCGCGGCCGCCCTCCTTGTTCCGCGTAAACCCGGCCGTCTCGTTTTTTCGGCGTTCCACGGGCCTGTTTCGCGGGCGTGCCCCGGGCGTTTCACGGGCGTTTCGCGGGCGTCAGTCGATACATGCCAGATAGCGCGCCTCCGCCTCCGGCCAATTCACGACGTTCCACCAGTCGTCGATGTAATTGGCGCGCTGGTTGAAATGCCGGAGATAATAGGCGTGCTCCCAGACGTCGACGGCGAGGATCGGGCAGTACCCGGCGGGCAGCGGCGTGTCCTGATTGGGCGTCGTGATGATTTTCAGGCCGCCCCGGGGTTCCTTTACAAGCCATGCGTACCCCGAGCCGAATACGGACTTTGCGGCGCCGGTCAATTTTTCGTGGAACGCGTCAAACCCGCCGAAGGATCGGTTGATCGCGCCCGCGAGCGCGCCGAACGGCAGCAGCCCGCCGGGCGGCATCAGGCCGTTGAAATAAAAACGATGGTTGTACACCCCGCCGGCGTTTTGCAAAATCGGCGCCGCGATCCCTTTGGGCAGCCTGTCCGCGCGGGTAATCAGCTGCTCGAGGGAGAGGCTTTGCAGCCGCGGATAATCCTCCAGCGCGGCGTTCAGGTTGTCGATATAGGTCTGCAAATGCTTGCCGTGGTGCAGGAGCATCGTCTGCTCGTCGATATACGGCTCCAGCGCGTAATAAGGATACGGCAGCGGCATATTCACAAAAAGATAGTGCTCATTCAAAAAAGATTCCCCCTTTGGCCCATCATATGCCGGGGCGGGGGCGGGGTTGATGCGGGGCGCGGGATTTTTCCCGCGCCCCGTTCTTATGGGCCGAAAAGGTTCCGTCCCGGCCGCTCCGCGCGTTCAAAACGGGGCGTGGACAAATCATCCGGCCCCGCCCTTCTAAAAAAGGAGCTTTTTGGGCGGCCACCCGGCGCGCCCCTTGCGGGCCGGCATGGGCGCTATAAAAATTTTTAAAGAAATTGTATTCGCGGCCCCGGCGGTTTGGTGCGTTTGTCACGGAAGCGAAAGGAAAACCGGCGTATAATCAGGTTGTTCCCAAGGGCGGGAGCTAAAAAAGATTCGCTTGGTGAGTTTATCACGGAAAAAGAGCGAAAATTTGTGTATCCTAAGTCTCAGAGGAAAAAGGGAGATGGAATGGAGATGCCTTTTGAATCTGGGCGCAGGGAAGACGGCCCGGAACCCGCGAGGAAGAAGCTCACGGTGAACAGAGACCGGTGTCCCCAGAGCCACTTCTGCCCCTCGGTAAGGGTATGCCCGGCCGACGCGCTCTCGCAGGAGGGCTTCCGCGCACCGACGGTGGATCAGGAAAAATGTATCCGCTGCGGGAAGTGCGTAAAGGTCTGCCGGAAAAAAGCGCTGATATTAGAAGAATAATTTCTACTTAGGAGGTACCGAAATGTCTGTATTAACGATTACGAAAGAAAATTTTCAGGAAGAGGTCATGAAGAGCGAGAAACCGGTGCTGCTGGACTTCTGGGCCAGTTGGTGCGGGCCGTGCCGGATGGTCTCTCCCACGGTCGACGAGATCGCCGAGGAGATGCCGAATATCAAGGTGGGAAAGGTCAACGTCGACGAGCAGCAGGAGCTGGCCTCCTCGTTTAACGTCATGAGCATCCCGACCCTGATCGTCATGGAGAACGGAAAAGTCGTCGATCAGGCGGTGGGCGTCAGGCCGAAGCGCCAGATCGTTTCGATGCTTCCTTAAAGACCGAACATAAAAAACGCCCGGATTCTTCCGGGCGTTTTTTTAATGCTTGGAGCGTTCCCGCGGGCGTCCGCGGTCTTTAAGCTCAATGGCGCCCCGTTTTTATTCGGAGCGTTCCCGCAGGCGTCCGCGGTCTTTAAGCTCAATGGCGCCCCGCGTGAGCGACACCATGCCCTCCGACTGGAAGTAGCGGAGCATCCGCGTCACCACCTCGCGCGCCGTGCCCATGTGGGCGGCGATCCGGTCGTGGGTGATGCGCAGCGTGTCGCCGCCGTCGAGCGCGCTCTCCTCCAAGAGAAACGCGGCGAGGCGCTTGTCGAAGCTCTTCCACATGATCTGCTCGATCAGCCACATGACCTCCGAAAAGCGCGACGCCATGACCTGATTCGTGTAGTTCGCGACGACGGCGGAGGCGTCCATCAGCCTTTTATAGACCTCCGCCGGGATCACCCAAAGCTCCGAATCTTTTTCGGCCTCGATCGTGACGTCAAACTGGATGCTTTGCATCATGCAGGAGGCGGAAAACAGGCAGATGTCCCGCTCAAACAGGCGATAGATCGTGATCTCCTTGCCCTCGTCGGAGAGGATGAACGCCCGAAGCTGCCCGGATCGGATCAGAAAAAGCCCGACGCAGTCCGACGAGCCGTTATGTAACACCGTGCCCTTGGGCGCGGTGCGCGGGGACGCCGACTGCGCGAGCAGCGCTTTTTCGGCGTCGGTCAGCTTGCCCCAGATCGGAAAATAGCGCTCAAATTCCATGCCGCACCCTCTTTTCTGTAAAAAATATAATACCTCTTTTTTCTCGATCCGTCAAATTTAGTTATTGACATATGCCGATAACGGTGTATAATCGGATCTATAAATGGCATATGCCAATAACGAAGGGAGGAAGTTTCAAATGCCAAGACCGTGCAAAAGGCGAAGGATCTGCGCCATGCCGGGATGCGGGCGTTTCGGGCCGAAGGAGCCCTGCGGCGCGGAAGGGCCGGCCGTCGCGATGACGCTTGACGAATACGAGAGCGTCCGGCTGATCGACCTGCTGGGGATGACGCAGGAGCAGTGCGCCGCGCAGATGGATGTGGCGCGCACGACGGCACAGGCGATCTACAACAGCGCCCGGGTCAAGCTGGCGGAGTGTCTGGTAAATCAAAGAGAGCTCAAGATCGGGGGCGGGGACTATATTCTGTGCGAAAACAAGGGGGAGGACTGCCCCCGCGGGTACGGCTGCGGACGCCGCCGCCGTTGGGAAGAAAAAAACAGGGAAGAACAAATTGAGGAGGAACAAAAAGAATGAGAATCGCGGTCGCTTTTGAGAACGGGAAGGTCTTTCAGCATTTCGGGCATACGGAGCGTTTTAAAGTCTATGACGTGGAAAACGGCGAGGTGGCGCTTGCCACGGTCGTCAACACGAACGGCAGCGCGCACGGCGCTTTGGCGGATATCCTCAAAAAGATACAGGCGGATGCCCTGATCTGCGGCGGGATCGGCGGCGGCGCGCGCCGGGCGCTCGAGGAGGCCGGGATCGGGCTCTACGGCGGCGTCTGCGGAGACGCGGATCAGGCCGTGGCGGATCTGCTCGCCGGCGGCCTTTGCTTCGACCCGAACGTCAGGTGCGCCCATCACGGCGAGCACCATGACGGCGGGTGCGGTGAGCACGGCTGCGGCGGAAATTGCAACTAAATAAGAATTATTCTTATTTATGTGACTTAATCACGGAAAATCTCCTCCGAAAACAATATAGTATAAAAGAAATCAAACACCGAGAAGAGGAGGCCGATTATGAAAAAATATGTCTGCTCCGTCTGCGGATTCGTCTACGACGAGGCGAAGGGCATCCCCGAGGCCGGCATCGCGCCGGGGACAAAATGGGAGGACCTGCCCGCGGATTGGGTCTGCCCGGTCTGCGGGGCCATGAAGGCGGAGTTTACGGAACAGGGGGCCGCTCCGGCCGCGAAACCCGCCGCCGAGACGCCGGAAAAAAAGCCGCTGCCCGCCATGGAGACGTCCGCGGAGACGGGAACGGATTTGAAAGAGCTCTCCGCGCTCGAGATGAGCGCGCTGTGCTCGAATCTGGCGAAGGGATGCGAAAAGCAGTATAAGCCCGAAGAGGCGGCGCTTTTTACCGAGCTCGCCGGATATTTTAAAGCGGTTTCCGCGCCCGCGGAGGACCCGGACGCCGAAAAACTCTTATCCCTCATTGAAAAAGATCTTGAGCAAGGCATCCCGGCCGCCGGGGACGCGTCGAGGGCCACGGGGGACCGCGGCGCGCTGCGGGCGCTCACTTGGGACGAAAAAGTCACGCGCATCCTGAAATCCCTCTTGGCCCGCTACAAAAAAGAGGGGGAAGCGATGGTAGAAAACACCGGCGTCTACGTCTGCACCATCTGCGGCTTCGTCTATGTGGGCGGCGATCCGCCCGCGCTCTGCCCGGTGTGCAAGGTGCCGAGCTGGAAATTTGAAAAAATTGAGGGGAGATGACGGGGATGACGAAAAAATACGCGGTGAGAAATATCCGCCTTTGCAGCAAGGACTGCCTGTGCCTCTACGTCTGCCCCTATGGCGCGACGGATACCGAAAACAGCGTGATCGACGTGACCAGATGCACGGGCTGCGGCGTCTGCGCCGAGGCCTGCCCGTCCGGGGCGATCTCGATGGTGCCGGCGGAGCTTCCGGCCCAGCAAAAGCACGGCGCGGAGGTCGTCAACGCGATGAGCGCGCTCTTCCGGAGCAAATCCTCACAGGAAACGATCGCCGCGGGCCTGCCCGGAAAGCTCGGCGCGGCGCTCGAAAAATCCAGCCGCATCATGGCGGAGGACCTGATCCGCGAGGCGGGCTATATGCTGCCCCAGAGCGGCAACGCCCGTCGGTTCTTAAAATCTCTATTGGACCGTCCGCAGGACGGGGCATTCCCGCGCGGGGCGGTCGAGAAACTTTTAAATTTACTTAAAATGAACGACGAAACGGAGGAAAAGAACATGGAAAAATGGAAATGCGGCGTCTGCGGTTATGTACACGAAGGGCCCCTGCCGGAGGGCTTTGTCTGCCCCCGCTGCGGACAGCCCGCGAGCGCGTTTGTAAAGATGGAGGAGGCGCCCGCCAACACCGGGAGCCGCTACGCCGGGACCAAGACCGAGAAAAACCTCGCCGAGGCCTTTGCGGGCGAGAGTCAGGCGCGCGGCAAATACACGTATTTCGCGGAGGTCGCGAGCCGCGAGGGCTTCGACCAGCTCGCGGAGCTGTTCCAGAAGACCGCCCGCAACGAGCAGGAGCACGCGCGGGTATGGTTTGAGGAGCTCGGCCATCTCAGCCACACCGCCGAAAACCTGCTTGCCGCGGCCGACGGGGAGAACTACGAGTGGACCAGCATGTACGACCGCTTCGCCAAGGACGCGGACGAGGAGGGTTTCCCGGATCTGGCGGCCCGTTTCCGCCGCGTCGCCGCGATCGAAAAGACGCACGAGGAGCGCTACCGCGCGCTGCTCAAAAACGTCGAGATGCGTAAGGTCTTTGAGAAGGGCGAGGAGATCATGTGGGAGTGCCGCGTCTGCGGGCATCTGGTCGTGGGCAAAAAGGCCCCGGAGGTCTGCCCGGTCTGCAAAAACAGCCAGAGCTATTTCGAGGTCAGAAAAGAGAATTACTGAGCCGGTTACAGGCTCGCGTCCGTCCGGACCCGCGGTATTCCGCGGGTCCGGACGTTTTTGGAGCGCCCGCGTTTCCGCGCGGCGGGTCCAGTCTGTTTTTCCCGCCGTCCGGGCTGGCGCGCCCCGCGCCTCCGCGCGGGATAATGGGCATGGCGGCTTATGCCGTTTCTACCGTCCGGGTTGGCGTGTCCCGCGCCCCCGCGCGGGATTCCGCTGCGTGGCGGGCCTTTGCCCGCAAAGATCGCCGAAGGCTCAAAAAGGGCGCCCCGTCGGAAAGACGGGACGCCCTTTTTGTTTGCTTTGCCTCCGGGGAACCGGAAACGCCCGCTTTCCGCCGCGCTCTCCCGGCCGGGCGGCAAAAACGCGGCCTCCGGTTCACGCCTGCGGCTTATGCTTGACGCGCAGCGCCGCGGCGGCGCGGGCGAGGTTCGCCTGCGCGAGTTTATACTCCTGAAAGCTCTGTTTCTGGCGGAGCTGCTCGAGGGCCTCGTCCATCTCGCGCTGCGCGCGCACGGCGTTGACCTCTTCGGGCTTCTCGGCGCTGTCCACAAGGACCAATACCTCGCCCCTCGTGACCTTGATGATCCCGCTCCCGACGGCCACGATGTTGTCGGGCCCGCCCGACAGGCGATACCGCAGCTCGCCCGCGACGATGGCCGCGATGAGCTTTGAGCGGTGCGGCAGGATCTGCATCTCGCCGTCCTCGGCCGGCACGGTGACGGAGTCGGCGGGGCCGTCGTAAAAGACGCGGTTCGCCGCCAAAATATGAAGCTGCATGACGTCCTCCGTCTCAGTCACCCCCCGTCAGGGTCTTCGCCTTCGCGATCACGTCGTCGATCGTGCCGACGTTATAAAAAGTCTCCTCCGGGCAGGAGTCCATGTCGCCGGAGAGAATGGCCTGAAACCCCTTTACGGTCTCCTTCACGGGCACGTATTTCCCGGGGACGCCGGAGAATTTTTCGGCCACGGAGAGCGGCTGAGAGAGAAATTTCTGCATCTTTCTCGCGCGGTAGACGGTGGTTTTGTCCTCCTCGGAGAGTTCCTCCATGCCGAGGATCGCGATGATGTCCTGAAGTTCCGCGTATTTTTCGAGCGTCTCCTGCACCTTTCGGGCCGTCTCGTAATGCTCCTGCCCCACGATCTCCGCCTCCAGGATACGGGAGGTGGAGGAGAGCGGGTCCACGGCCGGGTAGATGCCCTGCTCCACGACCTTGCGGGAGAGGACCGTCGTCGCGTCGAGGTGCGCGAAGGTGGTGGCCGGAGCGGGGCCCGTTTGTTTGGTCTGATCCGGAGCGCTCTCGTCTTTTGTCCGCTTTGGGCGGTCAGACGGTCTTGATCACGTCGTAGCGGGCCGAAAGGAACGCCCAGTTTTGGCTGAAGGGCCGCATGATGTTCCAATATCCGGTTCCGGAGAGCTTCGTCTCGTCCGCGAGCGCAAACTTGGCGCTGACGCTGCGCACATCCTCGAACCAGACGATATGCTGCGCCCCGCCGGACGTGTACCGGAAGAAGGGCGACTGCGCCTCCTCGTCGAACTCGATGCGCGAATTGTTCCGCATGGCGATCCGGACCGCCTGTTCGTTGCCGACGCTCATCGCGTGGGAGACGCCCTGCTCGTAGGGGAGCCTCCAGTCGTACCCGTAATTCGGGATGCCCATGATGATCTTTTCGGGCGGGATCACGGACACGGCGTAGCGGATGACGCTGGTCACCTGCGGCAGCGGCGCGACCGCCATGGGCGGGCCGAAGGTGTAACCCCATTCGTATGTCATCAGGAAGACCATATCCGCGGCCCCGCCGAGGGACGGGTAGTCGTGCGCCTCATAGAGCAGGCCCGGCTGGTTCGCGAAGGATTTCGGGGCGAGGGCGACGCTGAGCAGCAGGCCCGCCGCGGAGAGCCGCGCCTTCGCGCCGGTCAGAAAATCGAGGTACGCCTGCGCGTCCTCCGGCGCGATGAATTCAAAATCCACGTCGAGCCCGGCATAGCCTTTCTCCTTTAAGACCGCGATGATGTTGTCGAGCACGCGGTCCCGGTAGGCCGGGTCGTTGAGCAGCCGCTTCGCCCGCTCGGTGGAAAAGCTGCCCTCCTCCGTGATCGTCGTGAGCACCATGAAGGGCGCCGCCTTAAACTGATAGGCGAGGCGGATCATCTCCTCGTCGTCGACGGGGATCAGGTCGCCGGTTTCGGTGAAGCCGTAGGAGAAGATCAAAAGATAGGTCAGGTATGGCAGCGCGCGCAGCAGGACGTTCCGGTTGATGTGCGTGTAGGCGTACCCGCTGATGCGGACCGCGCGGATTTTTTCGCCGCGGAAGCGGATGGTGAGCTCCTGCCCGAGGCGCAGCGTGGGGTTCGCCACGAGCTCGGGGTTGTTCTGGATGAGCGCGATGACGGTTGTCCCGTAGGCGGCGGCGATCGAGGTGAGCGTGTCGCCGCGCCGGACCGTATGGACGACCTCCGGGAGCAGGATGATCAGCGCCTGTCCGACGACGAGCCCGGAGGACGACGACAGGCCGTTGTCCGCGAACATTCTCGCCGCGGAGACGCCGTACTGCCGGGCGATGCTGAAGATGGTCTCCCCGGCCTTGACGATATGGATGAGCACCGTATACACCCCTTTGTCCGAATGGTTCGGTATTGGATCTCTTATAGATTCAGTCTATGACGCCGGAAAAAAAGGTGTGCGCGGGGGCCGCCGGAGCGCGTTGCACATCGCCCTCATTTATGATATAGTTACACAGAAAAGGGGCTCCGGCCGGCATATGCCGGCCGGAGGCTCAATCCGTTTGATTTTGGCAGGTAACGATGAACGATTTATCCGGGACCCCCAAGCCTTGCCGCCTCTACGTGGTGTTTACCTCCACGCCGTATCGGATCGGCCGGCTGATCCGGGTGGTCACAAAGAACCCGTATAACCATGTCTCGATCTCGCTGGACGGCAGTCTGGACGGGATGTATTCCTACGCGCGCCATTATAAGAACACGCCGTTTTACGGCGGCTTCGTGCGCGAATATGCCAACCGGTACCGGAAGGAGCTTGGTGACACAAGGGTGAAGATCTGCGCGCTGCCGGTGACCGAGGAGCAGTACCGAGAGACCGAGGAGCGCTTTGCCCGGATGACGGCCGAGAGCGACCGGTATCCGTACAACCTGATCTCGGCGTTCGGCGTGCCGTTCCACAGGCGCTTTCTGGCCGACGGATCCTATACCTGCGTCGAGTTCGCCTTGGACGTACTGAGCGCGGTCGACGACCGCTTCGACCGGAGGAAATTTTGCACGATCCGGGAGATGGAGCAGAAGCTCGACGCCGGGAAAATCTATGAGGGGGAATATCCGGCCCCCGCCGTCCCCCGTGACGACGACTTCGAGACGAAGCAGACCGCCCTTTTTTACGCGAGCCATACGGCCCGCAACGTGGCCCTGTTGCTCAAGTGCAGGTTCCGCGGGAGAAGGGGGCGGACCGGCGCCCCGGGGCCGGAAAGACGGTAGTCCCCGCCGGCGTTTTTGCGTCCGCCAAGCGGCGCGATAGGCGCGATGCCGCCGCTCAATTCCGGCGCGCCGTCGGGCGTGACTCCGCGCCCGCCCGCGGCGTGCCGTGAAGTCCGGAAAAAAGAAGCCCGGGGATCCCCCGGGCTTCTTTTTTGTGTTTTTGTCATTCGCACAGGACGCGAAGGCGGTCCAAGCAGGCCGTCAGGCTCGGATAGACGGGGGAGACTCCGGCGGTTTCGCCGTCCGCGCCGACGACGCGGAAGCGCCAGCCCCCGCCCTCCTCCGGAACGATCTCGAATCCGCCGCGGGGCCGCGCCGCCGCCTCTTTTCCCGCGAGGCCGTCGTAGACCGCGCGAAAATAGGCGGCGACCCGTTTTCCGCCGTCCGCGCCGACGATCTCCCCGTTCTCCTCCATGGTGGACGCGACGATCTTCGTCACGGCCTCGAAGATGGTTTCCTCGTATTGCTCCATTCCGACCGCTCCTTTTTTCGACTATTTTTATACGTTCCGGACAACCGCGGACAAAAAATACATGCCGTTCCTGGGGAAACGCGTGTTTTCTTAAAAACGGGAGAACACATTTTTTAAAAACAGGGAAATGGACTTCTTTAAAAAACGGAAAAACGGCTTTTCAAAAAAAGAGAAAATAGATTTTTTAAAAAACGGGCGTTATTTCAAATTCCCGTCCTCGTCGAGGTAATACCGGGCTTTGCCGGCGCTGCGCCTCTTGTATTCGACCGCGTCCGCCGGGCAGGCGCAGATGCAGGCCATACAGTGCGTGCAGGAAGCGCCCCAGACCGGGCGGCCGTTTTTGACCGCGATGTTGTTCATCGGGCAGAGCGCGGCGCATTTGCCGCAGCCGGTGCAGCGCTCCGTCGCGCGAAAACCCTTCGCGCTGATGTAAAAACGGTAAAGCCCCGGGTTGAGGAGACCGCTCCCGAGACGGCCCGCGAGGCCGATCCGCGCCTCGGGAAACGCCTGTCCGTTCCGGATCCGGGCGGCCGCCTCCCGGAGCGCCGGGGCCGCGCGGCCGAGGATCGCCCGCGCCTCGGCTTTGCCCGGGGGATGAAACAGGGCGATATAATTTTCCGGCATGACGACCGAGCAAAGCCCTCTGTATTGCAGGCCCTTCTCCCGGCAGAGTTTTTTGAGATGCCCCGCCGCGTTGCCGGTCTCCCCGCCGCAGGTCATCACGAACCAAGCCTCCGCGCTGCCCGTCAGGCGGACGGAGCCGAGCCATTCCTCCACGGCGGCCGGGATGCGCCAGGCGTAGGTCGGCGTCACGATCACCCACGGCCGCTCCGAAAAAAGCCCTTCCCGGCTGCCGGAGCGGATGGCGTCGTTCATGGAAAAACGCTCGTCCCCCAGCTCCTCCGCCAAAATCTTCGCCGCGTAACGGCTGTTTCCGGTGCCTGTAAAGTATAGGACCATGCCGTCGCCTCCCGGTGGTGTTTTATTTATTTTATCAGACGGGGCCGCTTTTGGCAACCGGGGGAGACGGAGTTCCGGGCCGGATTCTCCCTTGCGCCCGCGGGGAAACCCGCGCTTCTTCGGATTGTGGCGGCTTTTTTGCGCAAGTGTAAACTTTTATCGGCGTTTCGCCGGGCGGGGACGTTCCATGATATAATATTTAAGGATTATAAGGCGTCGATTTTACGGCTGTCCCCATGGCCCGCCCGCGGCGGCCGGCGATACCGCCGCGCCGCGCAAACCCCTTTCGAGACGCCTGCCCCGAAAATCTTTATGCCCGTACCCGGGCGGATAGGAAATGAACCGCATATGAAACATCGCTCGCAGATATGGAGGGAATGGCTGCGCAAAAATCCGCACGCGTGGTACGCGCTGCTGTTTCCGCTCTACATGATAAGCTATTTTATCACGGAAGCCCTGGTCGGCGAAAATACGGATTACTGGGTCTCTTACCTGCCGCTCGACGATAAGATCCCGTTTCTCGAGTGGTTTGCCCCGGCCTATTATCTCTGGGCGTTCTGTCTGTTCGCGGTGGGGGTGTATCTGCTTGTGAAGGACGGGGACGGCTTTAAAAAATTCGTGTTTTTTCTTTTCGGCGGGATGGGGGCCGCCCTTTTGATCTGCCTGCTGTTTCCGAACGGGCAGGATCTCCGGCCCGAGGTTTTCCCGCGCGAGAATCTTTTTACGGAGATGGTGCGGGCGATCTATTCGATGGACACCTGTACGAACGTCTTCCCCAGTATGCATGTCGTCGGGGCCGTCGCGGGGCTCGGGGCCGTCTTCCACAGCGCGCCCCTGCGGCGCTTGCGCCTGCCGGCCGCGGTACTGTTCGTTCTGATCTGCGCCTCGACCGTCTTTCTCAAGCAGCATTCCATTCTGGATGTCTACGGCGGCGTCGCGCTGGGCGTCGCGCTCTGGGGGATCGTCTACCGAAAGAGGGAAACCGCCCCCCGGAAGGTGGAGATCCGCGAACAAAACGCATGAGCATGAGGGATTCCCTCAAGGAGACTATGTCGTCCCCCCATTTGGGAGGCCCGTTTCGCGGCCATGGCCCGCGCCCTCGTTGGCGTCGCGCTCTGGCGGATCGTCTACCGAAAGAGGAAAACCGCCCTCCGGAAGGTGGAGATCCGCGAACAAAACGCATGAGCATGAGGGATTCCCTCAAGGAGACTATGCCGTTCCCCCGTTTGGGAGGCCCGTTTCGCGGCCATGGTCCACGCCCCCGTTGGCACCGCGCTGGGCGTCGAACCCCGCGCCGCCGATACGCCGCCGCGCGGCGTCCCGCTCCCGCAGACAAAAAGAAAAAGCCCGGATTTCCGGGCTTTTTCTGCGTGTTTTTTCGCGCGGGCTTCCTTTTCATGAAAAACGGGTGGGAGATCCGCGCGCCGGGCGACGGCCGGAGCTCATTCCTCTCCCGCGAGGCCGCCATGTTTGGCGCCGCGCCGCGCAAGGAGAAAGAGCAGCGGGACGCCCGCGGCGATCAGCACCGCGGAGTTGGCGGCGCCAAGGGCAAGGCTTTCAAGCGAAGCGATCTCCAGATCCGTAAAATAGAATACGGAGGCCATAATCGGGGCAATGAGGCCGAACGCGATAAAATTGGCAAGGACGGCGACGACCGCGTAGACGACCGCCTGTTTTACGGTGAAGACGCCCTCCCGGATCCTCGCGCCGTAGAGCGGGAGCAGGCCGATGCAGAAGCCGAGGAGCGCGTAGCCGACGGACCAATCCAAATAAAACTCGGAGCCGCCGATCAGATCGGCGACGCAGTTGCCGATAAATAAGGCGGCGCAGGTCGGAAGCGCGCCGAACAGCGCCCCCATGACGACGGGAACAAGCATCGCGGCCGTAAAATATAGATCGGGAACGGAGCCCCAGACCTTCAGGACGCCGAACAGGACGGCCCCAATCGCCACGGCGGCGACGGTGCGGGCGTTCCACTCGCCGAGGATCAACTTACCGGCAGATTTCTTTTCCATTTTTATAAGTACCCTCCAGTCGATGGATATGTCGGTGGATAAACGATATCAAGCATGCCTTCCGCATGCGGAAAAACGGGTGTTACGGCCGGCTGAAGGCGACGCGTCCGTTGGTGCCGGTCCCGATGCGGTAAGCCCCAGCGAAGGAGCCCCGCCGTAAAGTTTTTTCTTCGCTTGAAAATAAAAAAGCAGCCCCCGGAAAAAAGAGAACTGCCGTCTATTCCCATCTTTCGGAAAATCTGAAAGAGCTGGCAACGCGCCGTCGCGGGCCGCCGGGTCTCAAAAGGCGCGCCCCGGCCGCTCCTGACAGAGCGTTATAAAAAGGATGGTACCATTTTAACGGCCCCACCCCGTTCTGTCAAGAGATTTCGCGTCGAAAAAAGCCTGTTCTTCCGATTTTCACAGGTTACAGCATCATCAGGCCGCCAACGAGCGAGAAATATTCCGGCAGGTGACCGTCCTTGATCCAGAGGATATCGTAGCCGAAGAGGTCCTTTGTGAGCTCGGTGACGTTGCCGCCGACCGATTCGATGGAGTAGTGCAGCTCGATGCCGCGGGCGCAGTGTTTCCCGCAGAGCCGGGAGCATTTGCCGTAGCCGCAGAGGTCGCAGGTGCCGGCGGAGAGATAGCACGAGCCGGGCGTCTCCTTCTCCATCTCCGCGAGGTAGTCGGCCAGGCTGTGGCGCTCCGGAATGGTGACGGCCTCCATCAGGTGATCGAGTTCCTCCGGCGTGAAGGTCTTTTGCGCGATCTCGGGGTCCACCACGCATTTCCGCGCGACGGCGCGCAGCGTCCGGTATTGACGCCAATAATCCGTCACGTCGAACTCAAAGGGCGGGCAGGTCCAGTATTTCCCGAAGTTCGGGCAGGCCTGACAGCAGGAGAAATACAGGTCGAAATCGAAGTACTTCGCCAGAAATTCCTCCACCGGAATCTCCCGCGTCTGCTTCTCTATCGTATAAAGCGGCCGATCGACGGGGATCAGCGCCAATTTTTCTTCTTCCGTCATAAAACAGCCTCCTTTCGACTTCTGCGGGTTATTATACACGATTTTTGCGGAATCTGCAACGAAATATAAGAAGCCCCTTTTTTCGGCCAAAAAATTTCCCATCGCCGACCATTTAAAAAACGGCGGGAGATCCCGCCTGCCTGTTCCGATTTCCGTTCTTATTTCCGCCCGCCCAGCAGCTTCAGCAGCCGATCCGCAAAGCTTGGCCGCCCGCCGCGGGCCTCGCTCTCATGATACTCGATGATCAGCACGCGCGGCGGGGCGCTTTTGTCCGCCCCCATGCGTTTCATCGGAAAGATCCGCACGACGCCCCCGCCGGAGCGCCATTCGCGCGCGCCGGTCTTTACGACGCCCGGCTGCGCGTCGAGAAATTCTCCGATCCTGCCGGAGGAATCCAGCCATATTTTGGCGTTTTTCATGCCCTCACCTTCCAAAAAGCGTCAGTCCGCGTCCCGGATGCGAAACCGCGCGATCAGGGTCTCCAGCATCAGTTTTTCGCCGAGGAACTGCCGGAAGGAGGCGCTCTTTGTCTTCTCCTCCGAGCGGAGCCGCGCGACCTTTTCGGCGAGGCCGTCCCGCTCCTCGAGCAGCGATTCATAGAAGTCCTCGGTCCGGCCAAGCTTCTGCACGGCGGCCTCCGGGTCCCGCGCGACATAATGCCCGTCGATTTTTTGGGTGAGCCTCGTCATTCGGAAGCCGCCTCCTTTTTTATCTTCGGAGATTTTTTCTTTCTTTCCCATGGGGAACCCGTGCTCAAAGATAGCGGCCGCGGAAAGGGAAGTGATGCTCGCGGTATTTTAGCCGCAGGCGGGCGCCCTCCTCCCGCACTTTGCCGAGCCCGCCGATCAGCCCGCCCAAGGCCGTGTACATGCCGTCGAATTTGAGCGGCGGCCGGTCCGGGATGCCGAAGCGGTTTTTTTCGATCAGCTCGTCGTAGCGGGCGGCGGCCCTCGCGACCGCGTCCTCCCAAGAGAGATAGAGCTCGGCCGCGGCGTGCTCGCCGATCCGGCGGACCGCCTCGGGGTTTTTGCAGGCGAGCCCGATCACGGCGGCGAGGGATTCGGCGTTCTCCTCGATCAACAGGCCGTTTCTTCCGTCGGTGATGCCCTCGGCGGCGCAGCTTCCCCGGATGAGGGCGGTCGGCAGCCCGCAGGCGGCCGCCTCCCGCACGACGATGCCGTTCGTGTCGAAGGTGGAGGGAAACAGGAACAGATCCGCCCGGCAGTACCATGCGCGGAGCAGCTCCCGGTCCTGAACCGGGCCGGGGAACAGGCATTTCGCCTGAAGACCGAGGGAATCCCGGTATTTGACGATCTCGTCCAGATTGAGGCCGGAGCCGATAAAGACAGCGGTGAAGGAAAGGCCCCTCTCTTCTTGCATTTTGAGCGCGTCGAGGATGATGCGGATGCCCTTATACCACATCATCCGGCCGACGAACAGAAACAGCGGCCTCTTGGGGTCGAGCCCGTATTCGGCGTCGAGCTTTTGCAGTTCGGCGTCCGGCACGCGTCCCTTCGGGAAATCGACGCCGTTTTCCATGATGATGTAATCGCCCTGATAGCCGAGCTTGCGCATGTTTTCGCCGGCGCCGCGGCTGACGGTCCAGACCTCGTCCGCGGCCTCGATGTTGTTGCAGAGCATCCGGAGCGCCTCCTTCTGGAGGAACTGCGAGCGGATGGCCCGCTCGACGTCGATATCGAATTTTGTGTGATAGGTCAGCACGATCGGTTTTCCGGTCAGTTCCCGGAGCGTGCGCGCCATCACCATCGACATGACGGGGCAGTGGCAATGGATCAGGTCCGGCCGGAAGTTTCGCAGCGCCTGCACCGGCTCCGTGGTGAACGGGTAACCCGCCCGGTAGCCGAACCGCTCGACGGTATTGAAGCTGGGGTACCGCACGACGGGGAACGGATAACGGTCCTCCACGCCGGGGTACTCCGGGATGCCCACCGTGATCTCCGTGCCGGTTTTCTGCAAAATCGACGCATAGTTGACGACCGCGTTCGCCACGCCGTCGAGCTGCGGCGGGAACGAGTCGTTGAGCAGGCAGACGCGTTTGTTTTCCAAAGGGGCGCCTCCTTTCTTCTTCCTTGCGCTTTCCCGCTTCCGCCGGGTTTCCGGCGGGGAGCGGAAGGCCTTTTCCGGCGGCTGGGAAAGCCCGTCCCCAAAAAAGGGCGGGCCCGCTTCTCTTATCCCAATTTTGGGGCATGAAGCCCATTTTATCAAGGTTTGCCGCTTTTTTTTAAAATTACCCGAATGGACGCAGCAAATCTTTCATAAATTCCTTTTTGCTCATTTTAGTGCCCGGCACCCGGGAAGTCAAGAAAAAGCGGGAGGATTTAAAGAAAGTTTACAGTTCGCTCAAAATTGGCCCGACCGATCGTTGCCGGGCGCCCTTTTCCGGAAGAAAGGGGGCCGGGCCGAGCAGACCGCGCCCCGCGGGGCCTTTCATTCCGTGATTCTGCGCGAACAGGTTCGTCCGTCTTTGACCGCATGTTTTCTCCCAAGAAAACGGGGCCGGGCCGAGCAGACCGCGCCGCGCGGGGCCTTTCATTCCGTGATTCTGCGCGAACAGGTTCGTCCGTCTTTGACCGCATGTTTTCTCCCAAGAAAACGGGGCCGGCCCGAGCAGACCGCGCCGCGCGGGGCCTTTTTTCGGCGCGTCTTATAAAAAAATCGGCCCGCCAAACTTAGGCGGGCCGAACGGTTATTTCTGCGTCGGAAGAAAGAGCGGATACTCTCCTTTACCGCACTCCTCCGGCTTTACGGCGCGGGCGAGGGTGTCCTCGTCGTACCAGTCCGTTTCCACGCAGCAGCAGCCCTTGCCCCGCGCGCGGGCGCAGTCTGGAAACCGCTTGCAGGGATAGTTGAAACAGACGCGTTCCCCGTCGTGCATGGCTCAGGGGGCCGGGTAGAAGCCGGTCGGGGCCTCACCGAGGTTGATCATGATATTCTTCATCTGCGTGTAGTGTTCGAGGATGACCTTGTGCGTCTCGCGGCCGATGCCGGAATCCTTGTAGCCGCCGAACGGGGAGCCCTCGGGGATCTGGTTGTAGGTATTGACCCACATACGGCCGGTCTCGACGTTGCGCGCGACGCGGATGGCGCGGTGGAGGTTCGTGGTCCAGACGGCGCCGCCCAGGCCGTAGGCGCTGTCGTTGGCCAGCTTGACGACCTCGTCCTCGTCGTGGAACTTGATGACGACGGCGACCGGTCCGAAGATCTCCTCCTGCGCGACCCGCATGTCGTTGGTGACGTCGGTGAGCAGGGTCGGACGCATGAACGCGCCCTTCGCGAGCTCGCCGTCGGTGACGCGGAAGCCGCCGCAGGCGACGGTCGCGCCCTCCTCCTTGCCGATCTCGACGTAGCTCAGGATCTTTTCGAGCTGCTTTTCGTTGATCTGGGAGCCCATCTGGGTATCCGGCTCCCAAGAGAGGCCGACCTTGACCGCGTCGAAGCGCTTGACGGCCTCCTCGATGAATTTATCATAGATCGTATCCTGCACAAAGACGCGGGAGCCCGCGCAGCAGACCTGCCCTTGGTTGAAGAGGATGCCGAGCTGCAGGCCGTCCATGGCCTGCTCCCAGTTGCAGTCGTCGAAGAAGATGTTCGCGGATTTTCCGCCGAGCTCGAGCGTGGAGGGGATCAGGCGGTCGGCCGCGGCCTCGGCCACGGCGTGGCCGACCTCGGTGGAGCCGGTGAACGCGAGTTTCCGGAAGCCCTTGTGCTCAAGAATGTACTGGCCGCATTTGCAGCCGGAGCCGGTCACGACGTTGAAGACGCCCGCCGGGATGACGTCCTGCACGAGCCTCGTGAATTCGAGCACGGAGAGCGGCGTGTCGGACGAGGGCTTAAACACGGTGCAGCAGCCGGCGGCGAGCACCGGGGCGAGCTTCCACGCGGCCATCAGGAACGGGAAGTTCCACGGCACGATCTGACCGACGACGCCGATCGGCTCGCGCAAAATAATGGAGAGGAAGCTCTCGTCCAGAATGCTGGCGCTTCCCTCTTCCGCTTGGATGCAGGCCGCGAAATAGCGGAAATGGGCGGAGCTCAGCGGGACGTCGACGGCCATGGTCTCGCGGATCGGCTTGCCGTTGTCGAGGGTCTCGACCATGGCAAGACGCTCCCCGTTTTCGTCGATGAGATCGGCGATCTTGTTCAGGACGGCGGCGCGCTGTTTCGGCGTCTGCTTTTTCCAGCCCTCGAACGCGGCCCAGGCGGCCTTTTCCGCGTCGTCCACATCCTCCCGGGTGGCCTGCGCGCAGATTGCGAGCGGCTCCCCGCTTGCGGGGCATCTGGTGGTGAAGGTGGCGCCATCCGCGGCGTCTCTCCACTCGCCGCCGATAAACAGACCGTACTTCTCCTGAAGATGGACATCAGGCATTGACATCATTTTGACCTCCAATATTTTATATTTTGAAACGCACGAGGCGATCCAAGCAAAGCGGGAATATGCAAGAAGAGTAGATCTAAAAAATCATTTTTACAATCGTTTTTTTATTACGAACAAATGAAAGACGCTTGGGAACCTTTCTTTCTTTTCTTAAGAAAGTTTTTTATCTTCCTTAGAAAGCTAATTTCTTTTCTTGACACCGGAAATGAAGCCCTTTACAATGAATGGAGTATGGATGCTGAAAGGGGGGCTTTCTTTGAGCTGCCGGAGTGAAAAAGAGTATTGGGTGGCTTTCGAGCGGGTCCTTGCGGAATATCCGGGCGACAAAAGCCTGCTGATCCCGCTTTTGCAAAATTTGCAGGAGGCCTACGGCTGGCTGCCGCCGGATGTTTTGGAGGCCCTCTCCGCGCGGACCGGTATCCCGGTCCCGGAGGTCTTGGGCGTCGCGACATTTTACGCCCAGTTCCGGCTCCGGCCGGCGGGGAAGCACGGCATCCGCCTCTGCTTCGGCACCGCCTGCCACGTCAACGGCTCGGAGACGGTCGGCGACGCGCTGCGGGACGAGCTGGGCGTCGAGCTCGGCGGCACCACGGAGGACGCGTTTTATACGCTCTCGACCGTCGCCTGCCTCGGCTGCTGCTCGCTCGCGCCGGTCATGATGATCGACGGGGAGGTCTACGGCAGGCTCACGCCGGACAAGGCCCGGCAGATCGTCCGGGAATTTCGGGATGCTCATGGGGAGGAGGCGGCCGCGAGATGAAGATTGTTGTCGGGCTCGGGAGCTGCGGCATCGCCGCCGGCGGGAAAAAGATCTACGCCGCGCTCGAAGCCCTGCTCGCCGCCCATCCGGAGGCACAGGCCTCGCTCGGCGGGACCGGCTGCTGCGGCATGTGCTACGCGGAGCCGCTCGTCGAGATCCGGGAGGAGGGGCGCACCACCCTTTACGGGTCCGTGACCGAGGATTCCGCCAGGGAGATTTTTGAATGGCATGTCCTGCACGGGACGCCTGTCTATAAATATGCGGTGCGCGCCACCGATCATGCCTGTGCCGAGGAAGAATTTTTTGAGAAGCAGCGCCGGATCGTCCTTGCGCGCTGCGGCGTCATCGACCCGGAGTCTCTGGACGAGGCGCGGGCGCTGGACGCCTACGAAGGTCTTCGGAAGGCGCTCGCGATGCCCCCGGAGGCGGTCATCGAGGAGATGAAGGCGAGCGGCCTGCGCGGGCGGGGCGGCGCGGGCTTCCCCACGGGCCTCAAATGGAGCTTCGCCCGCAAGAACGCCTCCGACCAAAAATACGTCCTGTGCAACGCCGACGAGGGCGACCCGGGCGCCTTTATGGACCGCTCGGTCCTCGAGGGCGACCCGCACGCGATCATCGAGGGCATGGTGATCGGCGCCTACGCGATCGGCGCCTCGCAGGGCGTCGTCTACGCCCGCGCCGAGTACCCGATCGCCGTCAGGCGGATGCAAAAGGCGATCGACGACGCGGAAAAAGCCGGCTTCCTCGGGGAAAATATCCTCGGTTCCGGCTTCGATTTTCATCTTCAGATCAAGCAGGGGGCCGGCGCGTTCGTCTGCGGCGAGGAGACAGCCCTGATGGCCTCCGTCGAGGGCAAGCGCGGGATGCCCTCCATGCGCCCGCCGTTCCCGGCCGAGAGCGGGCTTTTCGGCAAGCCCTCCAACATCAACAACGTGGAGACGTGGGCGAACGTCGGCTGGATCCTGCTGCACGGCGCTTCGGAATTCGCGAAGCTCGGCACCGAAAAGAGCAAGGGCACCAAGGTGTTCGCGCTGGCCGGGAAGGTCCGGCGCGGCGGCCTTGCGGAGGTGCCGGTCGGCATGACGCTCGGCGAGATCGTGGGCGGCATCGGCGGCGGCTCCCGCACCGGCAAGCCGGTCAAGGCCGTACAGCTCGGCGGGCCCTCCGGCGGCTGCGTACCGGCGAGCCTCTTCGACACGCCCGTCGATTACGAGACCGTCGCCGCGACCGGGGCCATCATGGGCAGCGGCGGCATGATCGTCATAGATTCCGACACCTGTATGGTCGACATTGCCCGCTTCTTCCTCAATTTCACGCAGGAGGAGAGCTGCGGCAAATGCACGTTCTGCCGCATCGGCACCAAGCGGATGCTCGAGATCCTGACGCGCATCACCAGGGGCGAGGGCCGGGAGGGCGATATCGAGACGCTCGAGCTGCTCTCCGACGAGATCCGCAAAAATTCCCTCTGCGGGCTCGGCCAGACCGCGCCGAACCCCGTGCTCACCACGCTGCGCTACTTCCGCGAGGAATACGAGGCGCATATCAAGGAGAAAAAGTGCCCGGCCAAGCAGTGCCGCGCGCTGATTATATATCTGATCGATCCGGAGCTCTGCCGAAGCTGCTCGCTTTGCAGCAAAAAGTGCCCGGTCGGGGCGATCTCCGGCGCGCGCAGGGTCCCCTATGTCATCGACCAGCAGAAGTGCATCAAATGCGGCACCTGCCTCGAGACCTGCCCGTTCGGGGCCATCCGGAAAGAATGACCGGCACAGGTGGAAGAATACGGGGAAGCTTTTCCTGAAAGGGATGATTTCATATGGAAAACGTACATTTTACGCTGAACGGGCGCGCCTGCGAGGCGCCTGAGGGCGTCACCGTGCTCGAGGCGGCCGCCCGAAACGGCGTGGAGATCCCGGCTCTGTGCAACGACGCGCGGCTCATGCCGTTCGGCTCCTGCATGCTCTGCCGGGTGGAGATCGACGGCGCGCGCGGCAACCCTTTGGCCTGCGGGCAGCGTCTCGCCGAGGGGATGGCCGTCCGCACCGAGAGCGACGCGATCCGCCGCTCGAGGAAGACCTGCCTCGAGCTCCTGCTCTCCGAGCACACCGGGGACTGCGTCGCGCCCTGCACCATGACCTGCCCGGCGCACGTGGACGCCCGGCACTATATAGAAAAAATCGCCGAGGGAGACTATGCCGGGGCCATCCGCCTGGTGCGGGAGCAAAACCCGCTGCCCGCGGTCTGCGGCAGGATCTGCACCCGCCCCTGCGAGGACGCGTGCCGCAGAAACCTTGTGGACGAACGCGTCGCCATCGACGGGCTCAAGCGCTTCGCCTCGGATTATGAGGCCGCCCACGGCATCATTTTGCCGGAGCCGGCCCCCGCGACCGGGAAACGGATCGCGGTCGTCGGAGCGGGGCCGGCGGGCCTCACCTGCGCCTATTATTCTTTGTTAAAAGGCCACGCGGTCACGATCTTCGAGCGCCATCCGAAGGCCGGGGGCATGCTCCGCTACGGCATCCCGTCCTACCGCCTGCCCAGAGATATTTTGGACAGGGAGGCGGGCCTGATCGAGTCCTTGGGCGCGGAGATCCGCCGCGGCGTCGAGTTCGGAAGGGACGTCACGCCGGAGAGCCTCAGAGCGGAGGGGTATTCCGCCGTCTTTCTCGGGGTCGGCTCCCAAACGGGCCGGCGCCTCGGCTGCGCGGGCGAGGAGGCCTGCAAAGAAGACATTCTGACCGGCGTGGAATTCCTTTGCCGGGTCGAGCAGGCCCGCGATATCGGCCTGACCGGGAAAAAGGTCGTCGTAGCCGGCGGCGGCAACACGGCCGTCGACGCCGCGAGGAGCGCCGTTCGCCTTGGCGCCGCGGAGGTTCTGGTCGTCTACCGCCGCGGCAGGGCCGAGATGCCCGCCCACGCCGAAGAGGTCGCCGCCGCCGAGGCGGAGGGCGTCGTTTTGCACGTGCTCACGACCCCGAAGGCCGTGAGCAGGGATGAGCACGGCGTTGTGCTCACGCTCATCGGGATGGAGCTCGGCCTGCCGGACGCCTCCGGCAGACGCAGCCCCGTCGAGGTGGCGGGCTCCGAATACGACATTTCGGCCGATCTCGTGATCTCCGCCGTCGGCCAGACGCAGGACCTCTCTTTTTTAAATGAGCGGTTCCCGCTTGAAACCGTAAAAGGCCGCCTCGCCGCCGACGAAGCCACCGGAAAGACCTCGATCCCGGGCGTCTACGCGGGCGGCGACGCCGTGACCGGGCCCGCGACCGCGATCGAGGCCATCGCCGCCGGCAAGCGCGCGGCGCTCTCGATCGACGCCTACCTGCGCGGGGAGGCGTACCGGGCGGCGGAGGACTATTTCCATGTGCGGGGCAAAACGCTCCGCGAGGTGGACCCGGCGGAATACGAGCAGATGGAAAAGGTGCCGATGCGGCATCCGGCCGAGATTTCGGCGGACGTGAGAAAGCGCACGTTTGACGAGGCGGAGCTCTCGTTCACCGAGGAGGAGGCGCGGAAGGAGGCCGCCCGCTGCCTCAAATGCGGCTGCGACGCGCAGGACGACTGCCTGCTGCGGAAATATTCGGCGCAATACGGCGCGGATCAGTTCGCGTTTTCCGGCGAGAAGGCGCAGGCGCCGCGGGACGACAGCCACCCGTATTTTTACCGCGACCCGGGCAAATGCATCCTCTGCGGGCGCTGCGTGCGCATCTGCGCGGAGGTGAAGGGCGCGCACATCTTCGGCTTCAAATACCGCGGCAGCGGCACCGCGGCGGAGCCCTACCTGCCGATGGTGACGCGGGGGGACGACGTCTGCCGGGACTGCATGCTCTGCGTGAACACCTGCCCGACCGGCGCGCTGATTAAAAAATAACGAAAAGAAAAAAGCGGGGGGCAAACCGAATGGTTTGCCCCCCGCTTTTTTGCGCGAAATGGGCCGCCCCACGGATCTTTTCATAAGGCGGCGGACTCTTTTTGGGGGAGGGAGGCGCGAAGCAGACCCGATGTTCGCCGCCCCAAAAGAAAACAGGGAGACGGGCCGCGCCTGCCTCCGTTTAAAAAGCGGAAGCCGGGGAGCCTAAACCGCCCCAGGTTCCTCCGGCGGAGCGCCGCGCTCCCTCCGGCAGGAGACGGAAAAACCGGCCGCCGCGGACGTTCCGCGGGCAATCCGCGGGGCCGCGGGCCCCTCCGGGGAAGGCACGGGGGGGACTTCGCCGCCCCGAAAGAAAACAGGGAGACGGGCCGCCCGCCCGCCCTGATATTCAAAGGCACAAAAAAGAGGCGCGATCCGGTAAGGATCGCGCCTCCTGGCGGCGTTCGGAGCAAGCTTACGGGGCCTCTTTGCCGTTCACAAACGCAAAGAGGTCGGCGCCGTCGTAGCGCACGGAATAGGGATGGCCGGCGTTCTGCATGGACAGCGAGCGGGCGCGGTCCTTCGCGTCAAGGACG
>CAZAAR010000023.1:0-29338 GCA_964483415.1 uncultured Oscillospiraceae bacterium | reverse complement strand
TGGAGAAGCTCGCCGGGGTGGTCGGGTACTCGCCGTTTCATTTTTCCCGCATTTTCAGGGAGGAGACCGGGGAGCCGCTGTACCGTTACGTCCAGCAGAAGCGGCTTTCCCGCTGCCACGGGGAGATCCGGAAGGGGGCCGACCCCAAAGCCGTGTACCTGAAATACGGATACGAGACCGCGAGCGGCTTTCTGCGCGCCTACCGGAGCAGGTACGGCGTCAGCCCGCTGCGGGAAAAATCGCCGCGGGAGAGATGATCCGCCGGCAAAGACGCCGGACGGCGGCCCCCGTCGTTGGCGGTTTCCGGCCGTTTTTTGCAGGAAAGAGCCGTTTTTTCCGGCTCTCGAATGAAAAACCGCTTGCAATTTGAAAATGACTATGTTATTATCAACAATAGGATAGCAAGGTAGGATGAAGAGTGGGAAGCTGAAAGCCCGCTCTTTTCTGTTGAACGGGGAAATTTTGACCGGAGGTGCCGATTTTGGCGGAACAAAAAAAACACGGAAATACTGCGCAGGTATGCCGGGAGCTGGCCTTGCCGGTGGCGGAAAAGTTCGGCCTTGAGCTTTGGGACGTCCGCTTCGAAAAGGAAGGTTCCGAATGGTATCTGCGTTTTTTTATCGATAAAGACGGGCTTACGATCGAGGACTGCGAGAATTTCAGCCGGGCCGTCGACCCGGTCCTCGACGAGGCGGACCCCATCGAGCGGAATTACTGCCTCGAGGTGTCCTCCCCGGGCATCGAGCGCAAGCTCCTGACGGAGGAGCACGTGCGGCGCTACCTCGGGTCGCTGGTGGATGTGCGCTTCGTCCGGCCGCCTGAGGGCTACAAAGAGCGGGCGTTTATCGGCGTGCTGACCGCGCTGCGGGACGGCGTCGTCACGCTTACGCTCGACGACGGCACGAAGCTCGAGTTCCCGCGCGCCGACGCCGCGTTTATTAAACTATATTATGATTTTAATAAGGACCCCGACGTTTCCGGGATTTGATATGGGAGGACAGGACGAATGAATCAGGATTTCTTTGAAGCGCTCGTGTGCTTGGAAAAAGAAAAAGGCATCTCCGTCGATTATCTCTGCGAGAGAATCGAAAACGCGATCGCGATCGCCGTCCGTCGGGACTTCCCGGGCACGGAGGAGGTCGCCTGCCGGATCGACCCGGAGGCGCAGGTGTTCTATGTGGCGCTGCGCAAGACCGTCGCGGAGGAGGTCGAGGACCCGGCCAACGAGATCAACCTGGACGCCGCCCGGAAATACGACGCCGCGGCGGTGCCGGGCGTGGTCGTTGAGATCCCGCTCGAGACGAAGGATTTCGGCCGGATCGCCGCCCAGACCGCGAAGCACGTCATCAAGCAGGGCATCCGGGAGGCCGAGCGCGGCCAGGTCCTCAAGGAATTCCAGAGCCGTGAGCATGAGATCATCGCGGCCCAAGTCATTAGCACCGACCCGGTGCGCGGCTCCGTGACGCTCGAGATCGATCACAACGAGGCCTTCCTGTTAAAATCCGAACAGATCCCCGGCGAGGCCTTCTTTAACGGCGAGATGATCAAAGTCTATGTGGTCGAGGTCGTCGCCTCCGAGCGCGGCCCGAAGGTCATGATCTCCCGCACGCACCCGGGGCTCGTCAAGCGCCTGTTTGAGCTCGAGGTCCCGGAGATCTACGAGGGCACCGTCGAGATCAAGGCCGTCTCCCGCGAGGCCGGCTCGAGGACGAAGCTCGCCGTCTGGAGCAAGGATTCGGACGTCGACGCCGTCGGGGCCTGCATCGGGCCGAGGGGCGCGCGCGTCGCCAAGATCGTCGACGAGCTCGGCGGCGAGAAGATCGACGTCATCCAATATTCCGAGGACCCGGCCGAGTTTATCGCCGCGTCCCTCTCCCCGGCGAGGGTTTTGAACGTCGTTTTGGACCCGGACGGGGCCAGAGCCTGCAAGGTGACCGTCCCGGACGAACAGCTCTCCCTCGCGATCGGCAACAAGGGCCAAAACGCCCGCCTCGCCGCGCGGCTCACCGGATGGAAGATCGACATCAAGCCGGAATCCGGCTTCTGGGGGGAAGAATAAACCGGCGGGGCCCGTTCCGGAGGACCGGAATCCGCCCCCGCGGCGGGATCGACGCCGCGGCGGGATGAAAAAAATTCCCGCGGCGGAAAGGCATCGGATTCTTTCTTCTATAGGGAAACAATAAGATAAAATCCGCCAGAAAAAATAGGCGGAGGCCCGCTTTCCGGCAGAACTCCGGGAGCGGCGTTCAAATCGAATTCGTCCCGCCGGGCCTCTTTCCGGAGACAGGCGGCGAAGATCATAAAACGAAGGGTTTTCCGCGGGCGGCGAGGGGTGTTGATCATCCCGGCCCCGCCCCGGGACCTGCGGAGCGACAGGATGAAAAAGATACCGATGCGGATGTGCACCGGCTGCGGCGAGATGAAGCCGAAGCGGGAGCTGATCCGGGTGGTCAGATCGCCGGAGGGGGAGATCTCCCTCGACACCACGGGCCGAAAGCCCGGCCGCGGCGCATACGTCTGCCCGAGTCTCGAGTGCCTGCGCAAGGCGCGCAAGGCGAAGAGGTTAGAGAGGGCGTTTTCCTGCGCCATTCCGCCGGAGGTCTACGATTCGATGGAGAAGGAGCTGGAGCCAAATGCCTGACCGGCTCTGCGGGATTCTGGGCCTGTGCCGCAAGGCGGGCCGGCTCGAGCTCGGTCACGACGCCGTCGCGGACGCCGTAAACGCCGGGCGGGCCGCGCTCGTGCTCATCGCAAAGGACTGCTCGGAACGCACGTCCGGCGGGCTCGCAAAGCTCGCCGGGGAACATAAGATACAAATCAGAGGATTGCCCATGGATATGGACGGGATAGGGCGCGCCCTGTCAAAACGCGCGGGAGTCATCGCCGTCTGCGACAAGGGATTTGCGGAAAAGATCAAAGAGCTGCTGGACGCCGCGCAATCAGCGAAAACTGGGGAGGAACTGCATAGATGTTAGTAAAATACAAGGTCAGCGATGTGGCCAAGGATCTGAAGGTGGCGCCGAAAGAGGTTATCGACGTGCTCGCCGCCCGATCTCCGGCGCCAAGAAAGAATCAGACCGCGTTGACGGAAGAGGAATTGGATCTCGTCTTCGAGCATTATACCAAGCTGCACGAAGTTTCGAGCTTCAACGACTATTTCGCGATGGCGGCTGAGCCGAGGCCGGCGCCGAAACCGAAGCCGCAGGAGCAAGCGCCCAAGGCGGAACCGAAACCGGTCCGGAAGGCGGAGCCCGAGGCGGCGGAAAAAGCCCCGGCCGAGTCTGCTCCGAGGACGGAGCAGGCCCCGAAGCCGGAGCAGGCCCCGAAGCCGGAGCCGACTCAAGGGACGGAGCAGAAGGTGGAATACCCGTTCAAATCCGCCCCGCCGAGGGCCCCGAGAGCCGACCAGCCCCAGCAGGGCCGTTACGGCGACCGCCCCGCCTACCAGAGAAACGACCGCCCCGCCTATGCGCAACAGGGCAACGCGCAGCCGGGCCAGCCCCAGCCGGGCCAGACCCAGCCGGGCGGCCAAAGCCGCTACGGCGACCGGCCCCAGTACCCGAGGACCGACCGGCCGGCCGGGAGTCCTCAGGGCGGCGCAGCGCAGGGCCAGACCCAGCCGGGCGGCCAAGGCCGCTATGGGGACCGTCCGCAGTATCCGAGGACCGACCGGCCGGCCGGGAGCCCTCAGGGCGGCGCGCCGAACGCACAGGGCGGCCAGCCGGGCGGCCAGGGCCGCTACGGCGACCGTCCGCAGTACCCAAGGCCGGGATTCGCCGGTCAGCAGGGCGGTTTTGCGAGAGACGGCCAAAGGCCCGCTCCGGCGGCCAAGAAAGACCCGAAGAAACCCATCGAGCGCAAGCCGCGTCCGGCAAACCTCCCGCCGGCCGAGCGCCTTGCCTCCGGGGTTGCCCATGTCGATATGAGCGCCGTCAGCGTCGATCTCGATAAATACAACGAAAAATACGAGCGGATCGCTCCGGCCGCCACCATCGTCAAGGATAATTTCCAGAATAAGCAAAAACTGACGCAGCGCTCCACCCAGCGCGGCAGGCCGCAGCAGTCCCGCCGTGAGCAGGAGCAGCTCAAGATAAGAAAGCTCGAGATGGAGCGCCAGCGCCGCCAGAAACTTGAGATCGCGCTTCCGGAGCAGATCACCGTCGGCGATCTCGCCCTGAAGCTCAAAATTCAGGCGACCGAGATCATCAAGCGCCTGATGCAAAACGGCGTGATGGCCTCGATCACCGACGTGATCGACTACGACACGGCCGCGCTGGTCGCCATAGACATCGGCGCGAAGGTCGAGCACGAGGTCGTCGTCACGATCGAGGACCGCCTGATCGACGACAGCGAGGACGAGGCCGGCAACCTCCAGATGAGGGACCCGGTCGTCTGCGTGATGGGTCACGTCGACCACGGCAAGACCTCGATTCTCGACCGCATCCGCGACACCAACGTCACCGCGACCGAGGCCGGCGGCATCACCCAGCACATCGGCGCGTCCCGCGTACAGACGCCGGACGGCCGCTGGGTCACCTTCCTCGACACGCCGGGCCACGAAGCCTTCACCGCCATGCGCGCGAGGGGCGCGCTCTGCACGGACATCGCGATTCTGGTCGTCGCGGCGGACGACGGCATCATGCCGCAGACCGTCGAGGCCATCAACCACGCGAAGGCCGCGGGCATCTCGATCATCGTCGCGATCAACAAGATCGACAAGCCCGGCGCCAACGCGGATAAGGTCATGCAGAGCCTGACCGAATACGGTTTAGTCCCGGAGGCTTGGGGCGGCGACGTCGTCTGCGTGCCCGTCTCCGCGAAGACCGGGCAAAACATCCCGAACCTGCTTGAAATGATCACGCTTGTGGCCGACGTCAAGGAGCTCAAGGCCAACCCCGACCGCCTCGCCAGGGGCACGGTCATCGAGGCGAGGCTCGATAAGGGCCGCGGCCCGCTCGCGACGGTGCTCGTCCAAAACGGCACTCTGCACGTCGGCGATGTGGTGATCGCGGGCACCTCTGTGGGCAAGATCCGCATAATGACGGACGACAAGGGCAACCGCGTCGAGGAGGCCGGTCCGGCCATCCCGGTCGAGATCACCGGCCTCGACAGCACGCCGACCGGCGGCGATATCTTCAACGCCGTCCGGGATGAGAAGCTCGCGAAGGAGCTCGTCGAGCAGCGCGTCTTCGAGGGCAAACAGGAGCAGTTCAAGGCCTATCAGAAGGTCACGCTGGATAGCCTCTTCAGCCAGATCGCCGAGGGCGAAATGAAGGAACTCGCGATTATCGTCAAGGCGGACGTCCAAGGCTCCGCCGAGGCCGTGCGTCAGTCCCTCGAGAAGCTCTCCAACGAGGAGGTCCGCGTGCACGTGATCCACAGCGGCGTCGGCGCGGTCAACGAGTCCGACGTCATGCTCGCGCAGGCGTCGAACGCCATCATCGTCGGCTTCAACGTCCGTCCGGACCCGACCGCCCGCGACAGCGCGGAGCGCGAGGGCGTGGAGATCCGCCTCTACCGGATCATCTACGACGCGATCGAGGAGGTTCAGGCGGCGCTCAACGGCATGCTCGCGCCGAAATTCCGCGACGTCGATCTCGGCCGCGCCGAGGTACGCCAGGTCTTAAAGATCAGCAACGTCGGCACGGTCGCGGGCAGCTATGTGCTCGAGGGCAAGATCGCGCGCAACGCGACGATCCGCGTGGTCCGCGACGGCATCGTGATCGCCGAGGACAAACTCGCGGGCCTCAGGCGCTTCAAGGACGACGTCAAAGAGGTTGCGACCGGCTACGAGTGCGGCATCACGCTCACAAAATTCAACGACATCAAGGAGGGCGACATCTTTGAGGCCTATATCACCGAGCAGTATCGGGACAACGCCTCCGGCTCCTCCAAGGATAATAAATAAAACGCCCCCCGCGGGAACAGAATAGGAAACGGAAAACCCCCGGAGCCCCGGCCCCGCCCGTATGGGCCGCGGCCGCCTCGCGGTCACAACCGCGCCGGAGAACAGGAGATGCGATGGCAGGATATAAAATGAACCGAATGAGCGAGGATATCCGCCGGGAACTGATGGATATCCTGCGCAACATGAAGGACCCCCGGCTCTCCGGCGGGATGCTCTCCGTCGTCCGGATCGAGCTCTCGGGGGACGCCTCCTGCTGCAAAGTTTATCTCAGCGCGCTCGAGGGGCTCGACGCCGCGAAAGCCGCGGTCAAGGTGCTGAAAAACGCGCAGGGCTTTATCCGGAAGGAGCTCTCCGGCCGGCTCGATCTGCGCAAGTCGCCGGAGCTGCGATTTATCGCGGACGACTCCATCGCGCACAGCGCCGACATCGAAAAGATCCTTCGCCGGATCGGCGAGGAATAACGCGGCCTTTTTGGAAATATCTATTTTTGATTTGATAAAAAAGAAAGGAGGGCGCGCATGCAGATTGGGTTGGAGGAATGCTGCCGGGAACTCGCGGGGATGGACGACGTCGTCTTGCTCTGCCACCAAAATCCGGACGGGGACACCCTTGGCTCGGCGTTCGCGCTCCATTATCTTCTGCGCCAGCTAGGGAAGCGCTCGCGCGTCGAGTGCGCCGACGAATTTCCGCGGCGGTACTCGTTTCTCAGCCGGGAATATGCGCCGGAGGCGTTCGAGCCGAAATTCGCCGTCGCGGTCGACGTGGCCGACGAACAGCTTCTGGGCCCCATGCTGGGGACCTATAAAAGCAAGATCGACCTCTGCATCGACCACCACAACTCCAACCAGTTCTACGCGGAAAAGACCTTTCTCCGCCCGGGGGCCGCGGCCGCGGCCGAGCTCGTGGCCGACATCGTCGCGGGGTTCCCGCAGGCGCGGCTCACGAAGCAGATTGCCGACTGCATCTACACCGGCATCTCGACCGATACCGGGTGCTTCTGCTACTCCAACACCACCGCCCACACGCACGACGTCGCGGGCCGGATGTTCGAGGCGGGGTGCGACTACGCGATGATCAATTACATCATGTTCGAACAGAAATCCCCCTCCCGCATCGCGATCGAGAAGGAGGTGCTCAACACGGTGGAGTACCATTTCGATCAGCGCTGCGCGCTGGTCTGGATCACGACCGAGATGATGGAGCGCACCGGCGCTTTTGACGCCGAGCTTGAGGGCGTGGCCGCCATCCCGCGCCAGATCGAGGGCGTGGAGGCCGGCATCACGCTGCGCGAAAAGGACAACGGCTTCAAAATCTCGCTGCGCACGAGCGAACGGGTCAACGCCTCCGACATCTGCGGCGAACTCGGCGGCGGCGGGCACCGCTGCGCGGCGGGCTGCTTTATCGAGGGGAGTCTTGCCTACGCGAAGGCGGAGATCCTCGCGGCGGTGGGCCGGGCGCTGGGCTGCCGGGAATAGGCGGGTCTCCCGTGGAGACCCTCTCCCGTGGAGACAAGTCTCCTGTGGAGACTCTCTCCCGGGGCAGGGCCGGGATCTTATATACGAAAGGATGGACGGAAAGCATGACGGGCGTTCTGCCGGTCGACAAACCGGAGGGCTTCACCTCGTTTGACGTGGTGGCGAAGCTCCGCGGTCTGTCCCACACGAGGAAGATCGGCCATTCCGGGACGTTGGACCCGATGGCCACGGGCGTTCTGCCGCTCTTCTTCGATTCCGCGACAAAAGCCTGCGCGGTCCTTCCGGAGGAGGACAAGCGTTATGAAGCCGGCGTCCGGTTCGGCCTCACCACCGATACCGAGGACGTCACCGGCAAGGTCATGAGGCAGACGGAGTCCCATGTGACGGAGGAGGAATTCCGCGCCGTGCTCGGCACTTTTGTCGGGGAGCAGCTTCAGCTTCCCCCGATGTATTCCGCGGTCAAGGTGGGCGGACATCCGCTTTATAAGGCCGCCCGGCGCGGCGAGGAGATCCCGCGCGAGGCCAAAAAGATCGTCGTATATTCGCTGGGGCTGCTTGCCTTCAGCGAGCGGGAGCAGACCGCGCAAATCGACGTGCGCTGCGGCAAGGGCACCTATATCCGCACCCTGATCGCCGACATGGGCGCCAAACTCCGGTGCGGCGCGGCGATGAGCTCCTTACGCAGGACGCAGGCGTCCGGCTTCACGCTGGCCGACTGCCATACCCTGCCCGAGATCGCGGATCTCGCGTCCGAGGGCAGGCTGGAGGCCGCCCTGCTGCCGCTGGAGCGGGTCTTCGCTTTGCTCCCGGAGCTGATCCTCTGCGACCGGGACGCCGGGCTCTACTGCAACGGCGTGCCGCTGGATCTCGAGAAGCGCGGCTGGGCGCCGATGGAGGGCGACGTCGCCGTCAAGGACGGGGACGGCAGGCTGCTTGGGATCTCCGTGATGGATGCGGAGACCGGCCGGCTTCGGCTGCGCAAGATGTTTTTCGAGCGATAAATCCGGGCCCCCGCGAACGCGCCATGGGGCTCTTTTTTTACCCGGCCCCGGGAGCCGAGGGGATTTTGCGGGGGCCGGCCGTCGTTTTTTAAAAAATTCTTAATTTGGGAAGGTGCCCGCGTGAGAAAGCTGATCGCTTTGATGTTGGGGATTTTGACGCTCGCCGGCTGCGCCGGGACGCGGGTCGTCTCCGGGGAATCCGTTCTGGCCGGGGCGGACGCCCTTAGGATAGAGGCGGAGCGGGCGGGCGTCTACCGCCCGGAGGCGGACATGACGGCACAGGAGACGGCCGAGGCCTACCTCGGGCAGATGTATCTCTCCTACTGCAAAAACGAGCTGATCGACTTCACCGCCATCCTCGACACGTCGGAGCAGGAGATCCGGTATATCCTGCTCTGGACCGAGGCCCTCTTGCAGCGCCGCCGCCTGTTGGCGCGGAGCGGCCTGTGCTTTGTGGACACGCAGAAAAAGCCCTATGAGGTCACCTATATCGGGCCGTATGACGTGGGGGACGAGCGGCTCTGGCACCTGAGCAAGCTCGCCCCGGGGAAGGACGAGGAGGCCGCCGTGCTCCATTTCGTCGTGGAGGGCGAGGAGGGCGAGGCCTACCCGCCGATCTTCGCCGCCGGCGCGCAGCACAGCGTTTTGCTCCGGAAAGAGGACGGCGTCTGGAAAGTCGCCTATCACTATTTCCCGGGCGCGCTGCGAAAATTCGGATCGGCCGAAGGGCTCGACGAGCGCCCGGATGAAGAGGCGCTTGCGGAGCTCGAGGCGGAATTCGCTGTCTTTGAGGAGCCGGAGGCCGTCTCCGCCCCCGCGGGCGCGAAACCCTACGACGGCGCCCTCGCCGCGGAATACGCGCTGCGCTATCTTACAGAGAAGAACCCCGATTTCTACGACGTCGGGGACTGGATGGGCAACTGCCAGAACTACGCCTCCCAATGCGTCTGGCGGGGGTTTTCGGCGGGGGCGGAGCCCTCGGTGAAGGCGTACGACAACATGACGGCCGCGTGGTTCGCGGGCTCGGGCGGCGGAAGCGACGCGTGGGAAGGGGTCAACGGCTTCTGGAAGTACGCCGGCGGCAAAAACGGCGCGCTGAAGGTCTCGTTTCCGAAAGGAGCCGCGGGGCTTCGCGTCGGTGATCTCGTGCAGACGCGCTCCCGCAGCGGGGAGCCGGACGACGGCACGTTTAACCACGCCCTGATCGTGGTGGACGCCGAAAAACGGATCCTCGCGCAAAACAGCCCCGGCTGCCTTTTATATTATTCCGACCTGCTCGACACGGAGACGCGGTTCGTCCGGCCGGAATATCTGATCCCGTAAAGGGAGGGCCGCGGGACGCGGCAGGGATAGGGAAAGCGGATCCTCGCGCAAAACAGCCCCGGCTGCCTTTTATATTATTCCGACCTGCTCGACACGGAGACGCGCTTCGTCCGGCCGGAATATCTGCTCCCGTAAAGGGAGGGCCGCGGGACGCGGCGAAGTCTTGGCCGGCCGCAGGACCGGCGAAAGGTTGGGGAAAGAGTTTGGATCGGAAAAAAGAATTCTTCAAGCGGGTTTTCCGGGCGATCGCCGGGCTCGAGATCTTCTCCGTGGGCATCTATTTCTTCATTCAGGCGGACATCGGCCTCGCGCCGTGGGATGTGCTCAGCATGGGCGTCTCCTACCAGATCCCGGGCATCACCTACGGGGACGCGTGCACGATCATCAGCCTCGTGATCCTCGGCGTCGACCTGCTGCTGCGGGAGCGGCTGGGCTTCGGCTCGCTGCTCGACGCGCTGCTGGTCGGCAAGAGCATCGACCTCTGCGTGTGGATCGGCTTTATGCCCAAGCAGGAGTCGGCGCTCGTCGGCGTGGCGCTCGCCGTCGCCAGCCTGTTCATCATCTGCTACGGCATGTATTTTTATATGGGGGCGGGGCTCTGCTGCGGGCCGAGGGATTCGCTGATGGTCGCGATCGGCCGCCGCCTGCCCAAGGCAAAAATGGGCCTCGTGGTCACTATATTGAACGGCGCCGTGCTGGCCGCCGGCTATTTTCTCGGCGGCCCGGTCGGGCTTGGCACCCTGATCGAGATGCTTTCCGTGGGTTATATCATGAATCTCGTCTTTAAGCTCGTCAAATTCGACCCGCGAAACGTCGCGCACGAGGATTTTTTCCAGAGCGTCGCGCGCTTCAGAAAATTGCGGGACCCGGCGGCCTGAACCCATTGCGGAATCCCCGCCGCGGTAGTATAATAGACGCGTAGATGATCAGTGGATTTGGAGATGGAAAGGATGGGATTAAAATGACCGATTTTATGAAGATGCTCGAGCAGAGATCGAGCTGCCGCAGCTACGCCGACCGGCCTGTCGAGGATAAAAAGATCGTTTCCTGCATCAACGCCGCGCGGTTTGCCCCGTCCGCGATGAATACCCAGCCGTGGCATTTCTATGTGGCCAACGACCCGGACTCCGCCGCTTTCATCGCGGCGAACGTGCAGATCGGCAACATAAACGGCTGGACCGGCCGGGTCCCGGCCTTCGTCCTCGTCACGCAGGAGTCCGCCGAAGCGATCAAGACGCTGCCGTTCTCCGCGCGCAGAGATCTTCGGCCGTTCGACATCGGCATGGCGGTCCACGCCTTCGTGCTCGAAGCCGCGGCAGAGGGCCTCGGCGCCTGCGTCGTCGGCCTGATGGATGAGGAGAGGCTCAAGCAGCGCTTCCGCATCTCCTCGGAAAAAAAGATCGCCCTGATCCTCGCCGTCGGCTATCCGGCGGACGACTGGAAACCCGGGGCCAAAAAGCGCAAGGAGCTCGGGGAGCTCGTCACTTACGTCAAATAGACCGACACCGGAGAGCGCGGAGCCGTTTCTCCGGTGTTTTCATAAGGAGATTTTTATGTACGAATCGGAGACAAAGGCCGCGCAGCGGGCGCTCTTGGTCGCGGCCGACCGCGGCGAATGGGACGCGGAGGCGTCGATCGCGGAGCTCGCGCGGCTCGCGGAGAGCGCCGGGGCCGAGGTAGCCGGCAAGGTGATCCAGCAGCGCCGGGAGTATGACCGCGCGACCGTGATCGGCAGGGGCAAGCTCGCGGAGATCCGCCTCACGGCGGAGAACCTCGGGGCCGACCTGCTGATCTTCGATCAGGAGCTCACTTCCGCCAACATCCGCAACCTCGAGAAGGCCACGGACCTCACCGTGATCGACCGCACGATGCTGATCCTCGATATCTTCGCCGCCCGCGCCAAGACGAGGGCCGGAAAATTACAGGTGGAGCTCGCGCAGTACCAGTACCGGCTCCCGCGGCTCGAGGGGCTCGGGAAGTCGATGTCGCGGCTCGGCGGCGGCATCGGCACCAGAGGCCCGGGCGAATCGCAGCTTGAAACCGACCGCCGCCATATCCGCCGCCGCATCCGGTATCTGAAGGAAAAGCTCGAACACCTCTCGGCCAACCGGGAGCTGATCCGCGCGCGCCGGAAGAAGGAGGGCGTCGTCACGGCGGCCATCGTCGGCTATACCAACGCCGGCAAGTCGACGCTGCTCAACCGCCTGACCGACGCCGGCGTGCTCGTGGAGGACCAGCTCTTCGCGACGCTCGACCCGACCGCGCGGGCGCTCGCCCTGCCGGACGGGCGCAGCGTGATGCTCATCGACACCGTCGGTTTCGTGCGGCGACTGCCACACCAGCTCGTGGAGGCGTTTAAATCGACCTTGGAGGAGGTCACCTCGGCGGACATTCTGCTCAACGTCTGCGACATCTCCTCCGGGGAGGCGGACGCCCAGACCGAGGTCACCCGCGAGTTGCTCAAGGAGCTGGGAGCCGACAAGATCCCCGTGCTCAACGTGCTCAACAAATGCGACCTCGTCTCGCATGAAAACCTGATTTTGCCGGAGGACTGCGTCCTGTTCTCCGCGGCGACCGGGGAGGGCCTCGAGTCGCTGCTCGCGAAGATCGCCGCGATGCTCAAGCCGAGCCGCGTGCGCATGACCCTGCTGGTGCCTTACAGCGAGGGTGGCCTCGTCTCCGCCATCCGGGAGAGCGGCAGCATCCTCTCGGAGGAGTTTACCGACGACGGCACGAAGCTCGACGCCATGGTGGACGCCGCCCTGATTAAAAAGGCCGAGCCCTACCAGAAAATCTGATTTTAAAAGCGGCGGAGGGACCCTGTTTCCGGCCGTACGGCGGCCTTTCCCGTCAGACAGCCCGGGCTCACCGTTCGGGGCGGGATACGCCGTTTCACGCATCCCCCGTATCGCAAAGGCCCGCCCCGCCGGTCTCCAAACATAAGACGAAGCCCCGCGGCGTTCTCGCCGCGGGGCTTCGTTTTTATAAATTCGGAGATCAGCCGATGATGAGGCTCTCCCCGGTCATCTCGGGGGGCTTGGGCAGGCCGAGGAGCCAAAGCATCGTCGGCGCGATGTCCGCAAGGCGCCCCCCTCCCCGAAGTTTGCAGGGGTGGTTGAACACAAGAAACGGGACGGGGTTCGTGTTGTGCGCGGTGAAGGGCGTGCCGTCCGGCGCGAGCATGGCGTCCGCGTTGCCGTGGTCGGCGGTGACGAGCGCCGTCCCGCCTAAAGATTTCACCTTTGCCGTGACCCTGCCGAGGCACTCGTCCACGGTCTCGCAGGCTTTGACCGCCGCCTCGAAGACGCCGGTGTGGCCAACCATGTCGCAGTTCGCGTAATTGAGAATCACGACGTCGTGCTTCCCGGAGTCGAGCTCCTCGAGCAGCCTGTCGGTGACGAGGCAGGCGCTCATCTCCGGCTGCAGGTCGTAGGTGGCGACTTTTGGGGAGGGGATCAGGTCGCGGCTTTCGCTTTCATAGGGGGTCTCCACGCCGCCGTTAAAGAAAAAGGTGACGTGGGCGTATTTTTCCGTCTCGGCGATGCGGAGCTGGCAGAGCCCTTTTTCCGAAATATAGCTTCCAAACGTGTTTTTGAGCGCCTCGGGCGGGAACGCGACCTCGACGCCCGGGATGGTCGCGTCGTACTGCGCCATGCAGACGAAGCGGAGGGCCGGGCGGTCGGCCGGGCGCTCAAACCCGTCAAAATCCGTGTCGCAGAGCGCGCGGGTCATCTCGCGGGCGCGGTCGGGGCGGAAATTGAAGAAGACGACGGAGTCGCCGTCTTTGATGCGGCCGTTTTCGTCGCAGACAAACGGAATGACGAACTCGTCGGTGACGCCGGCGTCGTAGCTCGCCCGCACGCCCTCGGCGCAGTCGGCATACCGCTCGCCCGCCCCGAAGAGGAGCGTGTCATAGTGTTTTTTTACGCGGTCCCAGCGCCTGTCGCGGTCCATGCCGTAATAGCGCCCGCCGCAGTCCGCAACGCTGCCGACGCCGAGCGCGCGGAGCTTCGCCTCGAGCTCCTCCACATAGCCCCTGCCGGAAGCGGGGGGCGTGTCCCGCCCGTCCAGAAAGCAGTGGACGTAGATTTTATGAAGGCCGAGCGCCTTGGCCATGTCGAGCAGGCCGAACAGGTGCCGGATGTGGCTGTGGACGCCGCCGTCGGAGAGCAGGCCCATCAGATGCAGGGCGGTTCCCCGGTCGCGGCAGTCCTCCATCGCAAAGCGGAGCGCCTTATTTCGGAGCAGCCCGCCGTCCTCGACGGCCTTGGTAATCCGGGTGAGCTCTTGATAGACGACGCGCCCGGCCCCGATGTTGGTGTGGCCGACCTCGGAGTTGCCCATCTGCCCCTCCGGCAGGCCGACGTCCATGCCGGAAGCGCCGATCAGGGTGTGCGGGCACTCGGCCATGAGTTTATCGAGATTCGGCATCCTCGCCGCGCGGATGGCGTTGCCGTATTCCGCGGGGCTGCAGCCGAACCCGTCAAGGATGATTAAAACAAGAGGTTTCATGTGATCCTTTCTGCGGCGGGCGGTCGCGGGCCGTTTGAGCGCCCCGTTTTTTGCCGCCGGAACCGGAAAAATTTCGCGCCCGCCACGCGGGAGAGCGGATCCTTTAGCCGGGAAATATTTTCGGCGGAGGCGCCTCATTTTCGGGCATCGGGCGGCGTCCCGCTTGCGGATGATTGACGGCCGGAGATAGGCCCGCTTCTATTCCGACAGGGCAAATCCCCTCCGTCCTATGAGTGGAAAAAATCTGTATCGGCGCTCCGTCGGGCGGCGCTCAGCCCTCGGAGGCCGCCTTGACGATCGCGGCGAAGTCCGGCGCTTTGAGGGAGGCCCCGCCGATCAGGCCGCCGTCGACGTTGGATTTTCCGAGCAGCTCGGCCGCGTTGCCGGCGTTCATGCTGCCGCCGTATTGGATGGTGAGGGCCTCGGCCGCCTCGCCGCCGTAGAGCTTCGCGATGAGGCTACGGATGTAGGCGCAGACCTCCTCGGCTTGGTCGGCGGTGGCGGTGCGCCCGGTCCCGATGGCCCAGACCGGCTCGTAGGCGATGATGATCTGTTTTAATTCCTCCTCGGCGATGCCGCCGAGCGCGATTTTGACTTGACGCCCGACCGTTTCCTCCGTGACGCCCTGCTCGCGGTCCTCGAGCAGCTCGCCGCAGCAGAGGATCACCTGAAGCCCGCCGTCGACGGCGGCGCGGACGCGCCTGTTGACCGTCAAGTCGGTCTCGCCGAAGCAGGCCCGGCGCTCGCTGTGCCCGATGATCACGTATTCCACGCCGGCGTCGGCCAGCATGGCGGGCGAGATCTCGCCGGTGAACGCCCCGTGGTCCGCCCAGTGGCAGTTCTGCGCACCGACCTTGACGTCGGTGCCCTTCGCGGCGGAGACGGCGGTCTCGAGGTCGAGGTACGGGACGCAGACGACGACGCCGCAGCCCGCGCCCTTCACCAGCGGGATCAGCTCCTCGATCAGGGCCCTCGCCTCCGCGCGGGTCTTGTTCATCTTCCAGTTGCCGGCGATCACGGCGGTCCTTTTGGTCTTATCCATAAAATCAAAGTCCTTTCTGTAAGCGGGCCAGCCCGGAGAAATCCGGTTTCCGGCGGCCATTTCGGGGTGGACATTATATAGAGAAACGAAACTTTTACTCCCTTTTGCAGCTTACGCGATGTCTTGGCCCATCCGATAAAAGGCGGATCGCGGCGCGGGGCCGTACAGGGTGCTTTACCCCGGCGCGTATTTTGCGGCCGGCGGGGACGCGCGTTTACCGGGCCCGGAGAGTAAAGCCTTTTTCCGAGGCGGGGACCTTTATTTTTCGTTCAGCGCGGCGATGCCCGGCAGCTCTTTGCCCTCCAAAAATTCAAGCGACGCGCCGCCGCCGGTGGAGATATGGGTCATCCTGTCGGCGAAGCCGAGCTTGGTGACGGCCGCGACGGAGTCGCCGCCGCCGATGATGGAGACGGCCCCGGTTTCGGCGACGGCCTGCGCGAGGGCGTAGGTGCCCTTCGCGAACGCGTCGAACTCAAAGACGCCCATCGGGCCGTTCCAGACGACCGTGCCCGCGCCTTTGAGGGCTTCGGAGAAGAGCCTCACGGTCTCCGGGCCGATGTCCATGCCCATCCAGCCGTCCGGGATGGCCATGGACGGGACGATCCGGGACGCGGCGTCCGCGCCGTATTCCTCGGTGACGACGTTGTCGGCCGGCAGCAGCAGCCGGACGCCCTTTTCCGCGGCCTTGGCGAGGATCTCCTTCGCGAGGCCGAGCTTGTCGTCCTCGCAGGGGGAGGCGCCGACGGCGCCGCCGCGGGCCTTCTGAAACGTGTAGGCCATGGCGCCGCCGACGATCAGGGTGTCGACCTTATCGAGCAGGCTGGTGATAACGCCGATCTTGTCGGAGACCTTCGCGCCGCCGAGCACAGCGATAAACGGGCGGGCCGGGTCGTTCAGGGCCATGCCCAAAACCTCGATCTCTTTCTGGATCAGGAACCCGCAGACGGCGGGCAGATAGTCGGCGACGCCGGCGGTGGAGGCGTGCGCGCGGTGGGCGGTGCCGAAGGCGTCGTTGACATAAATATCGGCAAGGGAGGCGAGCTCCTTGGCAAAGGCGGGGTCGTTGGCGGTCTCGGCTTTCTCGTAGCGGAGGTTCTCCAACAGGGCGACCTCGCCGGGCTTGATAGAAGAAGAGATCGCGTGAGCATCCTCTCCGACGATATCCCTGCTCATGCGGACATCCACGCCGAGCAGCTCGGAGAGACGTTTCGCGACGGGGGCGAGGGAGAATTCCGGCAGCCACTGGCCCTTCGGGCGGCCGAGGTGGGAGCAGAGAATGACGGCGGCGCCGTTCTCCATCAGGTACCGGATCGTCGGCAGCGCGGCGGCGATGCGCGTGTCGCTCGTGATGGCTCCGTCCTTGAGCGGGACGTTGAAATCGCAGCGCACAAGGGCCTTTTTGCCTTCGAAGCCGACGTCTTTCACGGTCTTTTTATTGGAAACGTTCATTTATGAAACTCCCTTTCCATAAAAATCATGGGCGGATAAACAAATTTATCCGAAAAAACCGAGGCCATTATACAGGAAAAACGGCTTTCTTTCAAGGCGAAGCCCGCTTTTCTAAACGATAAAAACGGAAAAACGGCCCCAAAAACCGAAAGTTCTGCTCTTCGCATAAACTCTTCGGCGGAAGCCCTCAAAATTTGTGAAAGTTGCCGAAACGGTTTTTCGCGGCGCGGTGGAAACCGGACCTTTTGCATAAATTCTGCAAAAAAACCGGCCCCCGCCGCTTTTATTATCGATCAATCCGCACAAAATGAATCAAAAAAGCGGTGGGGGCGCGCGATTTGCGCGCCGGCCCGCGGCGGATATAATAACGGTAGAGGCAAAATTTTATTTCGTTTATTTCCGAGAGGAGGGGGACCATGGAGAAGCGTTTTTCGATCCGGGAGATCGCGGAGATCGGCGTGCTGGCCGCGCTCGTGTTTGTCGCCACCGCGTTTATCAAGATGGGGCCGATCCCAACGCCGGCCGGCCCGACGATGATCAAATCCGGCAACATCATCTGTCTGCTGGGGGCGCTGCTGTTCGGAAAGACCAAGGGGGGCCTCGCGGCGGGCATCGGCTCGATGCTCTACGACCTGACCGATCCGGCATTCACCGCGTCGGCGCCGTTTACGTTTCTGTTTTTCTTTATCATGGCCTTCGTCTGCGGCGCGGTATCCCACGCGGGGGAGCAAAGCCGGAGACGGGACCTGATCGCCTGCGCGTCCGGCGCGGGGACCTATCTCTTCCTGCACCTCGGGAAGTCGCTCGTCACGCTGCTGCTGGAGGGCAGCGGCTTCGCGGCGGCGGTCGCGGCCTGCGGGCTCAAATTCGTCACCTCCGGGCTCAACGCGGCGGTCGCGGTGTTCGCGGCGTGGCTCTTGGCGCCCGTTTTCCGCAAGGCCCTCTCAAGCCTGCACCGGGCGTAACCCCGGAACCCCCATAAAAAAGCTCCCGTACGGGAGCTTTTTTATGGGGGTTTTATTCTGCGACCGTCTTCGCGGCCGGCGTCCGGGGGATGCCGCCCGGTCGGCGGCATAGCGGCGGTTCTCTTTATAGATAGACTGTCTTTGCCGTCCGAAAATGAATATCCTTTTATAAAAATTCGCACAAAAATGTCGGACAAACCCCGCCCGGAGGAGTGTCCGGCCTTTTTGTGCGAAAGCGGGGTCATCCGCTCCCGGTCTCGGTGAGCGTCGTGCCGGGAAAGTAGTACTCAAGAATCTCCCCGAAAGGGGTCCCGGCCTTGGCCATAGCCTGCGCGCCGGTCTGGGAGAGCCCGACCCCGTGCCCGTACCCGCGGACGGTAAAGGTGAAGATCTTATCCGCGTAGCCCACGGTAAACGCGGCGGAGCGCAGGCCGAACATCGTGCGGAGGTCCGCGCCGGTGAGGTCCGCCTTGCCGATGGTGATCTTCAGCAGATACCCCGCGTCAGAGTAGCGCCCGCCCTCGAACCACTGGTCCGGGTAGAGGCCGCTGAGCCCCGCGCCCGCGTCGTTGAGCAGGCGCTGCGCGTCCGCCTTGGGGATTGTCACGGTCGTCCGATAGTCGGCGGCCTCCTTGTCGCCGCTGCTGTCGACGGAGACGAGATAGGGCACTTCGCTGCCCCAGCAGTTGAGCGCGCTCTCGGTCTTGCCGGCGGAGATGGCGTGGTAGACGGTCATCGCCGGCTCGCCGTTATAGAGCAGTTCGTACCGGACGGCGGTCGCCGCGGCGTCGGAGAGCTTCGCCCAGCTCTCCTCGAATTTGTCGCCGTAGATTCCCCGCGCGGTCTCTTTGGTCAGGTACATGTTCCGCTCCGTCGGATTGACGGTAAAGTCGTATTCCCGCCAATAATAGGTCATCGCCATGTAGCGCGCGAACGTGTAGGAGGCGACCCCCTGCGCGATCAGGGCGTCCCGCTCCATGGAGGCGGGCATCTCCGCCGCGAGCGAGCCGAGGACGTAATCCGAGGCGGAGAGCTCCAAAACGTCGCCGGTGTCCTCGCTGAGCACGCGGAACACGACCCCCTCCGGCCCGGGCTCCTCCGCGGTCCCCTCCGGGGCGGACGCCGCGCCGGAGGGGGATTCCGTCCCGGAGGCGGCCCCCTCGCCGGAGGCGTCCTGCCCGCCGGGCGAAAATGAGACCGACTCCGGAAGCGAGGAGAGCGCCCCCGCCTCACCCGGATTCACAAACCCGAACCACACCGCCGCGGCCGGCAACAGAAACGCGATGCTCAAGCCGAAAAACGCGATCAGAAATCTTGTCCGCATTTTTTACACTCCCTTTCGGGACATCCTATGCGGCCGGCGGGGCCGTTATGCAAAAAAATACCGGAGAGCGGGTCTCCGCTTTCCGGCCGGGATGAAGCTGCGATTTTGTCAAGGGGTTCCGCCGCCCCGCGGAGGCTTTGCCGTAAAACAGCGGTCTTTCCGTGAAGCGTCAAGTTTATGGCCCCGCGGAGGCGTCACCGTCAGGCGGCGGTGTGCGCCGCGGGAAAGCGGTTTTGAGTTTATAGCTCCACGGCGGCTTTGCCGTAAAACAGCGGTCTTTCCGTGAAGCGTCAAGGTCATGGCCCCACGGAGGCGTCACCGCAGGCGGCATAAACCGCGAAACGGCGGTTTTCCTGTGCGGAGTTCGGGCGGAGGGCCGCTCTTCTTTTCCTTAGCGGCTCCGGCAAACGCCCACGCGGGTCATCCCCGGATGACTTTATAAGAGGAGGGCAGGTTCACGAGCCCGTTGCCGACCCATTTATTGAACTTCGTGACGTGGAGCAGCAGGTCGGTCCCCGCCTCGTCTACCTCCATGGCGGCCAGATCGCTGCCGGCGTAATAAAACGTCACGGAGCCCGCGGCGCCCGCGTATTTCTCGTAGCGGTAGTTCTCGCCGCCGAGCTTCTTATCGCCGGCGGCCTCGTATTCGAGGTCCGAGGCGTCGATGACGAACGGCGCGGCCTTGTAATCGGCGGGGTTGACCGTGGTCAGGGTGCCGGCGGCGTCGTCCACAAGGTAGTAGACGCCGTCCTCCAGCACGATGTTGACGGTGGGGACTACCGGCTCGGGTTCCTCACCGGCTTCTTCGGAAGCCGTGGATTCTTCGGAGGCCGCGGACTCGCCGGAAGCCGCTTCGGAGGATTCCTCCGGCAGGGGAGCCGCCGTCTCCGCGGCGGTGCCGACCGGGTAGGAGACGCCCCAGCGGATGCCGTTGGTGCCATAGGATATCTCGGTGCCGTCCTCGGCGGTATAGCTGATGAAGTAGCTGCCGCTCTTGAGCATGTTGACGTACCCGGTGGAGAAGACGATCTGATGATCGGGCGCGCCCTCCTTATCGCCGGAGAGTTTGCCGAACAGGTATTCGATGTCGTTCGGGATGATATCGCCGGCGCCCTCCGTCAGCTTATGGATCCGGTTGCCGACCTCCTCGGCCGTCGAGCAGCCGGAGAGGGCCGGCACCGTCACCAGCAGGGCGAGCAGCACGGCCATGATTTTTTTCAGCATAGGCTTCCTCCAGGGAAACGATATTTTCCGACAGAGCCGGAAATCGGTTGACGGGAAAATGAAATAGGGGTAAACTTAACAGCGTATTATTTTTTAAATAACGGCCCGTTTAGAAATATTATAGCCGGTTTTCACCCGTTTGTCATCCCCTTTGGCGGAAAGTTCCCGCCGGCTTCCCCTCGACTTTCATGAAGATGGAGAAAGAGAAGATGAACAAAACAGGATTCGATTGCGACAAATACTACAAAATGCAGTCCGAAAAGATCCGCGAGCGGATCCGATTTTTCGGCGGGAAGCTCTATCTGGAGTTTGGGGGGAAGCTTTTCGACGACTACCACGCCGCCCGCGTGCTGCCGGGATTCGAGCCGGACACGAAGGTCCGGCTGCTGACCGAGCTCAAGGATCAGGCGGAGATCGTCATCGTGATCAACGCCGGCGACATCGAAAAAAACAAGGTCCGCGGCGACCTCGGCATCACCTACGACCAGGAGGTCCTGCGGCTGATCGACGCCTTTTCCGCGATCGGCCTCTATGTGAGCAGCGTGGTCATCGCCCAGTATAACGGCCAGAGCACGGCCTGCGCCTTCCGCAAGCGGCTCGACTTGCTCGGCGTGCGCTCCTTTCTCCACTACCCGATTGAAAATTATCCGGCCAACGTCCGCGTGATCGTCAGCGAAGAGGGACTCGGCCGCAACGAATATATCGAGACCTCCCGCCCGCTTGTCGTCGTGACGGCGCCGGGCCCCGGCAGCGGCAAAATGGCCACCTGCCTCTCCCAGCTCTATCACGAAAACAAGCGCGGCGTCAAGGCCGGCTACGCGAAGTTCGAGACGTTCCCGGTCTGGAACCTGCCGCTCGCGCACCCGGTCAACCTCGCGTATGAGGCCGCCACCGCCGATCTCGACGACGTCAACATGATCGACCCCTACCACCTCGAGGTCTACGGAACGGCCGCCGTCAATTATAACCGCGACGTCGAGGTGTTCCCGCTGCTCAACGCGATCTTCCGCTCGATCCTCGGCGCGAGCCCGTATAAGTCCCCTACCGACATGGGCGTCAACATGGCGGGCTTTTGCGTCAGCGACGACGGGGCCGTCTGCGCGGCCGCGAAGCAGGAGATCATCCGCCGTTACTACTCCGCCCTCTGCGACAAGCGCCAGGGCAAATGCGACGACGAGCCGGTCTATAAGATCGAACTCCTGATGGACAAAGCCGGCGTCCATATCGACGACCGCAGGGTCACGGTCGCGGCCAAAGAGAAAGCGAAGCTGACCGGCCTGCCCGCCGCCGCGGTCGAATTGCCGGACGGCCGCGTCGTCACCGGAAAGACGAGCTCCCTGTTCGGCGCGAGCTCCTCGGTGCTGCTCAACGCGATCAAGGTGCTCGCCGGCGTCGACGACGGCATCGACCTGATCGCCCGCTCGGTCATCGAGCCGGTGCAGGTGCTCAAGACCGAATTTCTCGGCAACCACAACCCGCGCCTCCACAGCGACGAGACGCTGGTCGCCCTCTCGGTCAGCGCCGCCACCAACCCCACCGCAAAAAGGGCCATGGAGATGCTCTCCGCGCTGCGCGGCTGTCAGGCGCACTCCTCGGTGATCCTCTCTCAGGTCGACGTCCAGACCTTCCGCAAGCTCGGCCTCCAGCTCACCTGCGAGCCGCAGTACCAGACCAGAAAGCTCTATCATAAATGAGATGAAAATGGATAAGCTCCGGGGCGAGGCCGCTCCGGGGCTTTTTTGCGCCCCGGGGTTCTTTCGGGCAGATTTCCGGGGCCCGGCGATCCGGCTTTCGCCCGGCGTTCCCCGCGCCTCCGGATTTTCGGGCGTCCCGGCTTGAAAATTCCCCGGCTCTTTTTTGCCCCGGACGGCCCACCCGCGCTTGCAATTTTTCCCCGGATCAGGTAGGATAGGGGCAGCATGAAATTCCTCGGAGAGGGGCGGTCGCGTGAAATTTGTATCGTGGAACGTCAACGGCCTGCGCGCGTTGGCGGGAAAGGGCTTCGCGGAGATTTTTAAGGAGATCGACGCCGATTTTTTCTGTCTTCAGGAGACGAAGCTCCAGCCCGGCCAGATCGAGCTCGACCTGCCCGGCTACTGCCAGTACTGGAACAGCGCGGAAAAGAAGGGCTATTCCGGTACGGCTATTTTTACGAAGCATAAGCCGCTCGGCGTGTTCTACGGCATAGACGTCGACCGCCACGACCATGAGGGCCGCGTCGTCACGCTGGAGTACGGGGATTTTTACCTTGTGAACGTCTATGTGCCCAACGCCCGGCAGGAGCTCGTGCGCCTCGACTACCGCATGGACTGGGAGGACTGCTTCCGGGACTACCTCGTGAGCCTCGACCGCGCGAAACCGGTCATCGTCTGCGGCGACATGAACGTCGCGCACAAGGAGATCGACCTCAAAAACCCGGGCCCGAACCGCGGCTCGGCGGGCTTCACCGACGAGGAACGCGGGAAGATGACCGAGCTTTTGGACGCCGGCTTCGTCGATACGTTCCGCCTGCTGCATCCGGAAGAGACGGGCGCCTACTCGTGGTGGAGCTACCGCTTCCGCGCCCGCGAGCACAACGCCGGGTGGCGCATCGACTATTTCCTGTGCTCAAAGCGGTTCGCGCCGCGCGTCGCCGACAGCCTGATCCTGACGCAGTATTTCGGCAGCGACCACTGTCCGGTCGCCATCGTCACCGACAGCCCGTAAAGGGGCTGTCTGTGAGAAGGGCTGCGAATTTACATCGTCCGCCTTGCAGGACGGCGGGCGTTTGCTCCGCAAATCGGCAAACCCGTCGTTACCCAAAATCTAAAAACAGAACGGCGGGCGTTTACTCCAAAACCGTCAGACCCATCGCATTTGAATCAAAAAGCCGCCCCGGAGATTCCCGGAGCGGCTTTCTATTTTCGGCAAAAGACATCCGGGCGGGGGCGCGGGCCTCCCGCGGCTTTTCCCGGCAGGGCGATCCCTCCGCGAAAGGGCCGGGCCGCTCAGACGTTGAAGCGGAAGAGCACGACGTCGCCGTCCTGCATCACGTATTCCTTGCCCTCGCTGCGGACGAGGCCCTCCTCCTTGGCGGCGGTCATCGAGCCCACGCGCATCAGGTCGTCGTATTTGACGATCTCGGCGCGGATGAAGCCGCGCTCGAAGTCGGTGTGGATCACGCCGGCCGCCTGCGGGGCCTTGGTGCCCTTCCTGATGGTCCATGCGCGGACCTCTTTCTTCCCGGCGGTGAGGAAGCTCATCAGCCCGAGCAGGCCGTAGCTCTCTTTAATCATGCGGTCGAGGCCGGATTCCTCGAAGCCCAGCTCCCCGAGGAACTCCTTCTTGTCCGCCGGCTCCATGCCGGAGAGCTCCTCCTCGAATTTCGCGCAGATGGGCATCACGGCCGCGTGCTCGGCGGCCGCGGCCGCCTTCACGGCCTGATAATTTTTGTTGTTCTCGTATCCCGCGTAGAAATCCGCCTCGGAGAGGTTGGCGGCGTAGATGATCGGCTTGCCGGAAAGGAGCGGCAGCGAGGCGACGAGCTCCGCCTCCTTGCCGTCGCTTGTTTGGAAAGCGCGGGCGGAGCTGCCCCCCTCCATGAATTCGCGCAGGCGATCGAGGAGCGCGTGCTCGTCGGCGTACCGGCGGTTGCCGCCCTTGAATTCCTTCTCGACTTTGGAGATCCTCCTCTCGAGCACCTCGAGGTCGGAGAAGACGAGCTCCAGATTGATGGTCTCGATGTCGCGGGCGGCGGAGACCGAGCCGTCGACGTGCACCACGTTCGGGTCGTCAAAGCAGCGCACGACGTGGATCAGCGCGTCGACCTCGCGGATATTCGCGAGGAACTTGTTGCCGAGGCCCTCGCCCTTGGAGGCGCCTTTGACAAGGCCCGCGATGTCGACGAATTCGACGGTCGCCGGGGTATATTTTTCGGGGTCGTACAGTTCGGCGAGCCGGTCTAGCCTCGGTTCCGGCACCGCGACGACGCCGACGTTGGGCTCGATCGTGCAGAACGGATAGTTCGCGACCTGCGCGCCCGCGTTGGTGATGGCGTTGAAAAGGGTGCTTTTTCCGACGTTCGGGAGGCCGATGATGCCGAGTTTCATTGAAATTCGCCGTCCTTCGTGAAGAATGATGGGGTGGGGAAGCGGATCACGGATTGCGGATGTTCCGTTTTGGTGATATTATAATTATAATTGGACCGTCCTTTTTTCACAAGTGCAATTTACCGAAAAGAGGAAAAAGGTTTAAGAATTATTCACGATTCGTTTTTAGAAACCTGTATAATAAAGGACAGCAAAAACTGCCGATTCAGAACGGAGGAATCGTATGGCCAACGAAAAAATCCTGATCGCGGACGACGACCGCAACATCTGCGAGCTGCTCCGCCTCTATCTGGAAAAAGAGAATTACACCGTCGCGCTCGCCGGCAACGGGGAGGAGGCCCTCGCCAAATTCACGGCCGAGAGCCCGGATCTGATCCTATTGGATATCATGATGCCCATGCTCGACGGCTGGCAGGTCTGCCGCGAGATCCGCAAAAAATCCGATTGCCCGATCATCATGATCACCGCGAAGGGCGAGACCTTCGACAAGGTGCTCGGCCTCGAGCTCGGGGCGGACGACTATGTGGTCAAGCCTTTCGAGCCCAAGGAGATCATCGCCCGCATCAAAGCGGTCCTGCGCCGCACCGGCAAGGCCCCCGCCGAAAACGACGTCAAGGAGGTCGCCTACGACAAGCTCGTGGTCAACATGACGAAATACGAGCTCAAGGTCGACGGCAAGGTCGTCGACACGCCGCCCAAGGAGCTGGAGCTTCTGTTCCACCTTGCCGGCAACCCGAACCGCGTCTACACAAGGGACGAGCTGCTCGATCAGGTCTGGGGCTTTGAGTATTACGGCGACTCGCGGACCGTGGACGTCCACATCAAGCGCCTGCGCGAAAAGCTCGAGGGCGTCTCCGACCGGTGGTGCCTCAAGACCGTCTGGGGCGTGGGCTATAAATTCGAAGTGAAAGAATAATGCGTAAAAACGATCAAAAATCGCTGTTCCTGCGGTATTTTTCGGTCAGCTCCTCGATGATCTTAATCGGCATCACGCTGGTGGGGCTGCTGTTCTCGGGGTTCTCGGTCAAATATTTCCACGATAGCAAGAAAAAGCAGCTGACCATCAACGCGGAACAGGCCGCCGTCCTGACCCTCGTGGACATGTCCAACTACGGCTACCGCAAGATCTCCTACAACGCGCTGCTCAACGATTACCGGATCATCTCCGCCACGACCGGCTCCGTCATCTTCCTGACGGATATGGGCGGCCAGACGCTGATCTGCACGGAGGGCGAAAACTGCGACCACCGCACCTACACGATCAGCGAGGACATCATAGCGAAGGCGGCGTCCGGTGATTTTTTTGAGGCCGGCACGATGAACGGCATCTACAAGTCCTCCTACTACACCGTCGGCGCGCCGGTGGTCTATAACGGCGCGGTGATGGCCGTGGTCTTCGTCTCGACGGACGCCTCCGAGCTGTGGCAGTATATCCTCGACGTCATCGACATCTATTTTGTCTGCGCGATCATCGCGATCTTCGTCTCGTCGGTCGTCATCTATTTTGTGACGCAGAGCCAGATCAAGCCGCTCGCGCTGATGGCGCGGGCGACCAAGAGCTTCGCCGAGGGGGATTTCAGCGCGCAGATCCCGGTCACCGGGTCGGACGAGATCGCCCAGCTCGCGACGGCCTTCAATAACATGGCCACGTCGCTCGCGGACCTCGAGTCCGTGCGCCGCAGCTTTATCGCCAACGTCTCGCACGAGCTCAAGACTCCGATGATGACGATCGGCGGCTTCATCGACGGTATCCTCGACGGCACAATCCCCGAGGAGAAGCAGCACGACTATCTGGTGCTGGTCTCCGACGAGGTGCGCCGCCTCTCCCGCATGGTCAAGGCCATGCTGGGCATCGCCCGGATCGAGGCCGGCGAGACGCAGCTCATCCCCTCGGTCTTCGACGTCAACGATTTGATCTGCCGCACCGTGTTCTCGTTCGAGCAAAAGATCGAGGAGCGCGACTTGGAGGTCGAGGGCCTCGACGTCGAGCCCGTCTATGTCTGCGCCGACGCGGATCTGGTCCATCAGGTCGTGTTCAACCTGATCGACAACGCGGTCAAGTTCACAAACGACTCGGGTACGATCTCTTTCTCCTATAAACAAGAGAAAGACCGGGTCTTCATCGCGGTGAGCAACACCGGCGAGGGCATCCCGCAGCACGAGATCCCGCGCCTGTTCGACCGCTTCTACAAATCCGACAAATCCCGCAGTCAGGATAAGAGCGGCGTGGGGCTGGGCCTCTACATCGTCCAGACGCTGGTCAAGCTCCATAAGGGCGACCTGATCGTCAGCAGCGTCGAGGGCGAATACGTCGAGTTCGCGTTTTCGCTGGACGCCGCGGATCCAAAGGCCGTCAAAGAGATGAAAAAACACCGTTCCGCCGAGGTCTCATAATTTCGACATGCAAAAACGGTAAATTGGAAACAACTGTGAGGGAAAATATTTAACAGCCGTTTATTTTCATTTCATAAATTTCGGATAGACTAAAAGCACAGAAAAAATCCGCGAAGCGAAGGTGAAATACATGGACGAGAACAAAAACTTGAGCGGCAACCCGCCGGAGCAGGAGGGTTACGACCAAAAGCCCGCGGAGCAGGTGCCCGGCCAGCAGGAGATCCCCTCGTTTCGGGACGCGTTCGCATCCCGAAACGGAGTCGGAGAGGCCTCCGCGTCCCGGCCCGAGGCCGGGGACGCCGGGGAGCAGCGGAACACCAGGCCCCCCTCGGGCTGGTCCTATTCCGCCAATACCAATCAGTACGTCGCGTGGGACGGCAGCGGCGAACAGGATCCGGGCGGCCCATGGCAGCCGGGCATGGATCCGGGCGCCGGCCCCTCCGGGAATCCGCAGGGGAGCTGGTCGTCCCAAAGCGCCGGGCAGGCCGGGGCGCAGACCCCGCCGCGCGCCCAGTACGGCACCCAATATGGATATTATAACACCGCGCCGGGCCCGCAGCCGCCGCGCCGCAGCCAGTATCAGGCTTCGGGTCCCTATGCCCGGCAGAACGATACCTACCAGTGGGACTTCGCCAAATATGAGAGCGCGGACCAGCGTTCCGCCGGAAAGAAGAAATCCAAATCCGGCAGGGGATTCAAGGTGTTTCTCGGCCTTGTCGCGGGGGTGCTCGGCATCTGCGTGATCGCGATGGCCTCCTTCGGCGTCTACGAACTGGTCGGTAACGACTTCCTCGGCCTCGACGCCGTGCTCTCGGCCGGAGAGGTATCCGGCGAGGAGAACGCGCAGGGCGGCGTGCAGAATTCCAAGGGGACCGACCTGCCGGAGGGCGCGCCCTCCATCAGCCTTGCCGAAAAGCCGGAGGACGGCTCCACCGTCAGCACCGACGGCAGGCTCGGCGCGACCCAGATTTACAGCAAGGTCAGCCCCTCGATCGTCGGCGTCGTGCAGTACCAGTATTCCACCTCGATCGAGGCCGCGGGCGAGGGCTCCGGCATCATCCTCAGCAAGGACGGCTACATCCTGACCAACGCCCATGTCGTCGAGGGCACGGACGCGATCAAAATCGTGCTTTACAATAATGAAGAATACGAGGCCGAGATCGTCGGCAAGGATTCCCGCACCGACATCGCCGTGCTCAAGATCGACGCGACCAACCTGACTCCGGCCGAGCTCGGGGATTCCGCCGGGGTGGAAGTCGGGGAGACCGTCTACGCGATCGGCAACCCGGGCGGCCTGACGCTGCAAAGCAGCTTTACGAGCGGCATCATCAGCGGCGTCAACCGCGTGATCACCACAAGCGAGAGCAGCTACGCCATGACCGTGCTCCAGACGGACGCCGCGATCAACCCCGGCAACTCCGGCGGCGCGCTGGTCAACGAATACGGTCAGGTCGTCGGCATCACCAACTCCAAGCTGATCTCCACCTCCTACGAGGGCATCGGCTTCGCGATCCCGACGGCGGAGGCGCTGCCGATCATGGAGGACCTGATCTCCTACGGCTATGTCTCCGGGCGCCCGATCCTCGGCGTCAGCGTCCAGACCATCGACTCGGTGGCCTCCGAATATTATCACGTGCCGCAGGGCGCGCAGATCATCAGCATCACGAGCGACAGCCCCCTGGTCGGCACGGAGGCGGCGGTCGGCGACATCATCATCGCGCTCGGCGACAGCGCGATCGGCTCCGTCGAGGATCTGCAAAACGAGCTCGCGGGCCGCGCGCCGGGCGAAGAGGTGACCCTCACGCTCTACCGCTATTCCGCGACGGGAAAAAACGACCGGTCCTTTACCGTGAAAGTCAGGCTTCAGGAGAGCCATGGCTGATCCGCGGTTCATCGGGATGCCGGGGGGCAAAGCGCCCTCCGGCGTTTTATTTTCGGGGCAAAAAGATTTTCAGTTCTGTAAAGAAGATCCCGGCGAAAAATTCCACGGCCTCCCCCGTGCCGCGGGCCGGTTTTGAAAGGGCGATCCCGGCGGAAGGTCCCGGGGCGGATCGGTTTTTCTGCTTCCTTTCGGGGTCCGCCGCGCCTTTCCCAAACCCGCAAATGCAGCCCGCGGCGAAAGAAGCTGCGTTTTTCCGCTTTCGGGGGAGGCCGGTCCCCCCGGCGGCGGGCGGCCTTGTCAAAGCGGGGCCGTTTTGCTATAATGGAGAACGTGCCGGAATACCGGAAGAATCTGCCTATACTTTTTGGGCGGAGAAGGCATAAGATATAGGATGGTGACCATATGAAGATCCTCGCTTTGGAGTCTTCCTGCGACGAAACCGCGGCCGCGGTGATCGAGGACGGGCGGAAAATCCGCTCGAACGTCGTCAACACGCAGGTCGCGGAGCACGGCCTTTACGGCGGCGTCGTGCCGGAGATCGCCTCCCGCCGCCACACCGAGAACATCGTCGGCGTGACGGAACAGGCGCTCTCCGATGCGCAAATCACGCTGGACGAAATCGACTGTGTGGCGGTGACGGCGGCGCCGGGCCTGATCGGGGCGCTGCTCGTCGGCGTCAGCTTCGCCAAGGGACTCTCGCTCGCGGCGGGCAAAAAGCTTGTCCCGGTCCACCATCTCCGCAGCCATATCG
>CAZAAR010000022.1:0-29340 GCA_964483415.1 uncultured Oscillospiraceae bacterium | reverse complement strand
ACGGCATCATCCCCTCCATGGACGCCATGGCCGACTTTGTGAAGGAGACCGCGCGCCAAAATAAGATCCCCAGGGGGAGCTGCGCCGTGGTTCTGCCGGACGCGCTGGCGTTCTCCAGGAATATCACGATCCCCGCGATGAACGAGGCCCAGCTCCGCTACAACCTCCCCTTTGAGTTCCGCGACTACACGACGGAGGAGAAGGGCAGCTATTTTTACGATTACGCGGTCGAGCAGATGGTCATGGGCGAGGACGGCGAGCCCAAGGAGCTCAAGCTCTTCGCCTGCGCGACGCTCAAATCCACCATCGAGGAATACCGGACCATGCTGCGGCGCGCGGGCTTCCGCCTCAAATCGGCGGTGCCTGAGGTCTACGCCTACTCCTCGCTGATGCAGGGCTACCGGGCGCGCTCGGGCAATCAGGAGGCCGAGAGCTGCATCATCGACCTCGGCTATAAGAACACCCGGATCGTGATCTTTCACGACGGCTGGTACTTTACGCAGCGCACCTTCCCTCTGGGTATGCAGGACCTGATGCGCGCCATCGCCGACGCCACCGAGGTCAGCGACCAAATGGCGCGCACCTACCTCGCCTGCAACTATAACGGGATTCTCGATACCGACCCCTGCCGGGAAGTTTACAGCCGTGTGGCGGTCGAGATCATGAAGGCGATCAGTTTCTATAAATCCAGCAAACGCGAAAATTCGCTCGACAAGATCTATCTCTGCGGCGGGGGCGCCGCCATCCAGCCGCTGGTGGAGGCCATCTCCGAAACCGTCGGTCTGGAGGTGCACGGGGTGCAGGAGCTGATGCCGGAGTTCGCCGGGGAGGACGGAAAGCCCTGGCTCTTCGCCAAAGCGGTCGGCCTCGGCCTGAAGGGGTAAGGGGGTTGTAAAAGAACAATGAAAATTATGTTTAAAACAGCCAGGTATCCAACCAAGCAAAGCGTCAACTTAGTCATGCGCGAGGATCAGACCGTCAGCCCCGTGATGTTCGTCCTGATGCTGGCCCTGATCTTTGCCGCCACGTTCGCGGTCGCGAAGTTCGCGGTCATCGACCAGTACGCCCGCCAGAACGAGGCGGAGCGCGCGTACAATCAGGTCCGCAGCCAGCGCCTCGCGATGGACAGCGAGATCGCGGACTACAACGAGGTGCTCGCCGAATACCGCAGGTACTCCATGTCGTGGCTCGGCGAGGACGAATATGTCGCGACCGACCGCCTCGAGGTGCTGAGCCTCATCGAGAGAAAGATGGCGTCCGTCGGCACGGTCCATTCCATGGCCGTGACCGGGGACAATCTGGTCGTCGAGATGGGCGGCATGAATCTCAAGCAGGTCTCCGACCTGATCTCCGCCCTGTCTCAGGAGCCCACGGTGGCGAGCGTGGCGGTCAACGTCGCGGAGACCACCAAGGAGAACGCCGCCATGGGCAACGTATGGGACGCGGAGTTGGAATTTTCCTTAATCATTACGCTTCAGGCTGTTGCGGAGGAGGATGAAGGATGAAACGAGCGTTTACGGGCCGTGAAAAAGTGCTTCTGGCCGTCTTTATTTTACTTTTGCTTTTCGTCGGGTATTTTAAACTCATCCTTGAGCCGATCAACAACAAAGTCGCGCAGTATCAGATCGACGCCGCCGCCGAGCAGGACATCATGATCGCGGAGGCCGACACCTTAGCCGAAAAGAAGAGGATGGAAAAAGAGCTCGAGGAGATCCGCGCGTCCAAGGACTTCAAGGAGATCCCCGATTACGACAACATCCGCGACGTCATCAAGGAGATGGACGTCATCCTGCAGAGCAACTCCGCGGATTACTCGCTCTATTTTAAGGAGCTGGTCGAGGCCGACAACGTCGTGCGCCGCGCGATCCTTATGGATTATAAGACCGATACCTACCAGCAGGCCCGGACGATCGTCAACGCCCTGCACGGCAGCCGCTACCCGAACCAGATCTCGGACCTCTCCTACGCCTATCTGGACGGCGGCTCCGGGAGTCAGGGCCAGACCGTCGAAGTCAAGCTCACGGTCACGTTCTACGAGCTTGATTATTGAGGGCGGCGCGCTCATTTGAAACACGCCGGCGGGCGGGGGGTCCCTGCCGCCGGAGAGGAGGCGGAATTTTGAAAAATGCGATAGCCCGGATCAAAAGCGAACGCGGCGCGTCCATTCTTGCCGCGCTGCTTCTGGTCTTGGTGCTGACCACCGTCAGCGCGATCATTTTAATCTATGCTTCCGCCGACTACGGGCGCCTGCCCGGCCGTTTGGAGGAAAAACAGAAGAAGGCGGGCCTCGTCTCCGCCGCCGCGCTGCTCCGCGACGGGCTTGACCAGGAATCCGTCACGGTGAGGACCACCACGACGACCACCGTCACCTACGACGCCGCGGGCCACGTCCTGAGCACCACCACCGGCAACGTGAAGACGAAGTTTTCCAGCGACCCGAGCGGCATGATCGAAAAATTCACCCCGCTCCAGATCTTTGCGGGCACCTCGCTGACAAGCTCGCTTGCCGCGGCCGTCTCGGTCGACGACGCCGGGAAGTTCGGCCCGCTCGAGGCGGATATTTCCCTCTATAAAAACATCAGCAACGCGATCATTATCGAGGCGGACATTCATCCGGACAACGATACCGATCATATCTATGTATACTGGGCCGTCTCGGACGGCACCACCACCGGCACCTCCACGGCCGAGAGCACGGACGCGGACGGCCATACCGTCAAGACCGTGATCGATATCGTGGAAGTGACGTACACGTTTTCCGCGGAGAACATCACCGAGGTGAAGAGCGAATGAAAACCGTTTTAACGAAGCTGCGCCGCGGCCGCGGCGAGACGATCGTCGAGTCGCTGTGCGCGATCCTGGTGATCGCGCTGATCGGCGCGGGCTTTTGCGCCTCCGTCATGGCCGTTGTCAAGATCACCGAGCGCGTCCGGGCACAGGACGACCGGTTCTACTCCACCGCCGTGACCGACAGCGAAGGCGGAAGCGCGACCGTGACCGTGGGGGGAACCGAATACGACTATACGATCACATACACCCAATACGAATCGGGGCTGGTGGATTATGCAAAAACGGATTGACGCGCGCATCTTTAAGAAACTGAATAGCGGCGCGGGCCTCACGATTCTGGAGACGCTGATCTCCATGCTCATCGTGATCATGGTGTTTATCGCGGTGTCCACCGGGATCTCCATCGGGCAGAAGGTGTTTCTCGACAGCTCGAGGACCTCGCAGTCCAACGTGCTGATGGAGTCCCTGATCACGGCGGTGGAGGGCAACCTCCGCTACGCTACGGACGTGAGCACGGCCGCGGGCGAGATCGAATTCACCAACGCCGAGCGCAATTTCCGGGACGCGACCCTTGCGTATGACGAAGACGGCGGGAAGCTCATTATCCGCACAGGCGCCAATGCGTACGACCTCGTCCCCGAGCCTACCTATACGGTGCCGGTTGCGGGCTTTACGGCGTCGCAGTCCGGAAATACCATTAGCATGACCATTTCCCTTTCCAACGGCTATTCCAGAGAGTTTGCCTTTTCCCTTGTAAACGATAAGGAGATCAGCGAATGACGAAGTTTGAGAAGCGCAGATCCGGGTTTACCCTCATAGAGACGATGGTTGTCGTCGCGCTTATAACGATCCTCGCGGCGATCACGGTCGCGGGCGTCACCGGCTACGCGAGCAGCCTCTCCCACCTTGAGCGCATGAACAGCGCCAAGGCGATCTATATCGCTGCGCAAAACAGGCTTGTGAACCTGAAGACCCTGAATAAATCCGGGATTTTTCAGGAGGACGCGCTCGCCCATTATTATCACACCAGCAATGTGCAGGATGAGGACGGCGACCCGATCGAGGGCCTCGTCTATGTCGATGAAGGCACCGCGGCCGTACTCGCCGAGCTGCTGCCGCAGGGCGCGATCTCCAGCGAAGTCCGCGACGGCGGCAACTATTATATTGATTTCGATCCGATCAACGGATACGTCTACGGCGTCTTTTATTCGGAAAAAAACTTTGGATATAACGCGGTCTCCCTGCTGCGCAACGACGAGGCCGCGCTCCGGAGCGCGGAGGTGGGCTATTACGGCCAGTCCTCCCGCATGAATATCAACGGCGCCGTCGTCAAGCTCTCCCCGGCGTTCAGCCTGACGAACGGCGAGGAGCTCCTGCTGACGGCCAAATATACCAACTATTTTGTGTCGACGACCGCGGACGCCAACTGGGCGCTGAGCGTCACGGTGGAGGGCCTGACCAGCGGCGAATCCCACGCCTTTGACACCGCTCCGGCGAATGTCCAGGTCTCCGGAAATACCGTCACCATCGAGTATGTCCTCGACAGCCTCAAACCCAACGGGAGTTTCTACGAGAAATTCGGCGCCTCGGGCTACAAGCCGGGCGAGAAACTGAATCTGCTCGCGCAGATGACCTATACCGGCAGCGTCGTCACCGCGACCCCGAGCGACAAGCGCGCCATCGGCGCGGTCAACAGCCTCTATGATACCGTCATCGGCACGGACATCCGCGTCTCGTGCGGGCGCCACCTGCAAAACCTCGCCAAGGCGGTGAGCAACGTCTCCCATGCCGGGACCCTGTCCGTCGAAGCGGTCACCGCGGTCACGTTTTTAAGCGACATCGACTGGGAAAACGGCACGCTCCAATATTATGACAATAAATATGACAGCGCCGGCGACATCACGTTCGAACAGCTGGAAAACGTCGATTTCTTCGGCACGACCAGCGTCGCCTCCGGCGTGACGATCGCGGGCGGAAAACATATCGTCTCAAACGTCACCGTCTCCGGGGGCACCTCCTCGTCCTGCGCCGGCTTCTTCCCGGTGCTCAATCTCGGGACGGCGGGCAAGGTCACAAACCTCCTCTTAAAAAATCTTGAGGTCTCGGCGGGGGACGATCAATATATCGGCGGCTTCACGGGCCATCTGATCAGCGGCAGCGTCACGGGCTGCGGCGTCTACGGCGACGCCTCCTATGAGGATGTCCTGATCCGCTCCACCGCCACCGCCGCGACGAACCCGGCCGGACTGGTCGGCGGCTTCGTCGGCAAAAACGCCGGCACGATCCGGGACTCCTTCGCCGTGGGCAAGGTGGACGCGAAGGCGAGCAGCGCGGGCGGCTTCTCCGGAGAAAACAGCGGGACAATCGAGACCTGCTACGCCAACTGCTACACCTACGCGTGGAGGCAGGCGGCCGGATTCTCGGTCATCAACCGCGGCCGGATCTACGGCAGTTTTTCGCTGGTCTGCGCCGAGAGCGACAGCGCGGCTTCGGGCAGCACATCCGCGGGCTTCGCGCTGGTGAACACCGGCGGGATCATCTCGGGGTGCTATTCCGCCATGAACGTCGCGGATTACGAGGGCGACGCCTACGAGCTCACCTATCCGTTTGCCCCGGTCGGCGTCGGCTCCATGACCAACTGTTATTTCTACTACAACGGCCTCTACAACACCGCGAATCAGGCCGGCACGCGCCTCTACACCGCCGAACTGCGCGAGGCCGCCAGCAAGCTCAGTTATAACGACGGCGTCACCCCAAACAAGAACCCGTGGCGCTCCACGCCGCCCACGACCAAGAAGTACGGCCATATCGAAGTCGGCGCGGACCAGTACATCTATCCCACCCCGCTGGCCACCTTCTACGGCGACTGGCCCGCGGACAGCACGCTCCGGCTCAACGGCGTCTACCCGACCAAGGTCGTGGACCACCTGCTGGAGCTGGATCAAGATCCTTACGACACCTATTATGTGGAGCTGCCCTACTATCCAAACGGCAGACCGGCCCTCGACGAGGACGGCAATCCCACCATGCTCAAGTACTGGCTGGTCAACAAGGACGAAAAAGAGGACTTTACGGCGCTCGTCAACGACGACCCGAGCCTCTACCGGATCACCTGGCTCTCGACCGCCGGCGCGATCGAGCGGACGGGCGACACCACCTCGAAGCTCTACACCGGGGACGGCACGGGGCTCTATACGATCAGCGCGACCGAACGCAACTCCGGCAGCATGGCGACCGCCTATGTGGTCGTGTATTCGATCAAGATCGCGATCGACCCGGAGACGCTCCATATGTATTATGCCGATACCACCACCTCGGACATCGGCCTGAATCTGACGGTCGAGCCGGAGGCGCTCCGGACCATCAACTGGATGCCGCTCGAGAAATACATCGACGGCGACGTGGACTGGGACATCGACCCGTACCGGAGCGGAGGCAACCCGGTCGTCTCAAACGGGGGAAGCGACAATGAGACGATCACGGTGAACCTGATCGGGAGCGGCTCGATCTACCGCTTCGGCACCTCGTACGTGACGGCCACGTTCACGGATACGGTCCGGCGGCAGGAGCACGAGCTGATCTGCACGGTCACCTCGCTGCCCTCCGGCACGGCGGGGGCCTACCTCGAGTTTGATAAAAACAACGAAGTCTCGGGCTTCTTCCTCGCCAACAGCGACGGGAACGTCATCGACAACCTCTCCACCAACAACCGCAATGACATCACCGCGTGGTATTACGGGGTCCTGTCGCCGAAGACGAACCTGAACATTTCGGACAGCGCCGCGCGCGTATTGGTCGACATCAAACTGACCGACGGCAGCGCGGTCCGCTACTCGTTCTACCGGTTTACGGACGCGGGCACCGGCGTCGGTTCCAGCAAGAAGGCGAACCGGACGGTGACGACGGACGGCGCCACCTATACCTATCACATGCTGTTTGCCGGCGGCGTCAAGCAGGGCAGCGGCGCGATCTCCACCACCAACAACACCTTCCAGATCCGCGCCTCCGAACAGCTTCAGAACATCAACTACGCGGACAGTTACCTCAACGGCAACAACACCTACAACCAGACGCATAACATCAGGATCGCCTCCGGCTTTGAGCCGATCGGGCGCGGCGGCTCGGGGACGGTGGCCTTCTGCGGGGTCTATGACGGGCACGGCTACACGCTGGAGGATTACAGCAACATCGACTACCCCGACAAGCGCTTCATCGGCCTGTTCGGCCAGCTCGGCGAGATGAATACCGGCGACTCCGCGGGCTCGACCTACTCCGGCGAAAAGACCGGCGTCCTGCGCAACGTCGTGATGCTCGCGACCAATCCGGGCACCACCGGCAGGATCGTCGCGACCTATAATCCGACATCGGATAAGGCCGATACGTCGGTCGGCACGCTCGTGGGCCTGATCTACACGCCGCATTCCGCCGTTGAAAACTGCGTGGTCTGCGGCTACACGATCGACTACACCAACCAATACAACCCGTCCTCGGGGAACGTTCACAGCCATGTGGGCGGGCTTGTCGGCATCAACATGGGCATCATCAAAAACTGCTGCGTCATGTCCGATTCCCTCACCGCGAAAGCCACCGGCAGCCGCGTCAAGACCTATATCTCCGGCCTTGTCGGGGCGAACTTCGGCACGGTCGAGAGCTGCTACTGCGGCGGGGATCTCGATTATGACAGCGCTTCAAGCGGCGAGGGGACGATCAACGGCCTCGCGGGCTTCTCGGGCGGCACCTGGGGCAACCGTCCTTTCCACTCCTACGGGACGAAGACGGTCAAAAACAGCTATTCGATCTGCGAGATTCAGCCGACCACCGCCGCCGTATACCCGGTTGCGCCGACAAGGTGCACCTATAACAGCACCAACTACACGAATACGGTGACCAACAGCTATTACCTCACGCACACCGTGAGCGCCACCGTCGCCGGCAGTTACAGCGGCGGAACCGGCCTCGCGTATCAGGTCATGGACGGCACGCAGCTTTATAACGGCAGGACTTTCACCGAGACGCTCAACAACGGAATCGCCTCCGCGGACCGGAAGTTCAGCAACGCGACGGCCGCGCACACCTACCCGTATTTGGGGACACTCTCCGCGCGCCCGTACCCGTTCCCGGCGATCGTTCAAAACACCACCGTGGACCAGGGCGTCAGCACCACCTTCTATATCCATTATGGCGACTGGCCGCTGATCACGGATTATTCGATTTCGCTCGTCGGCGAATGGACTGTGGCGATCGGCGATACCGTTGATATCATCGCCCAGTCCAACAATGAGCAGATGACCGTCAGCCAGATCACGAGCATCGAACACTTTGATACGGACATCATCTCGGTCATGTTTGAGGGGAGCCAGCTCACCGTAACCGGCGTGGAGGAGGGCGAAACCACGATGCTCGTCACCGTGAGAGGCAGCGACAACCTGCTCTATCAGGCGAGCGCGACCATCACGGTCATCAAGCCGAAAGTCACGCTCTCGATCGCCCCCGGCGAGATTCTGAAAGGCTGGCCGGCGACGCTCACGGTTGCCGCCCCGATGGGATGGTCCTTCGACGAAAACATCGAGCCTACTCTTGAGATCGCCCCGATGAACGAGGGCGAGCCGATCTGCGTTGAAGTGGAGAGCTGGGAGCTCCAGAGCGACAAGTACTGGGTCGCCACACTCAATGGGATTGCCGCGGCCTCCGCGCAGATCTCGGTCGAAAGCGCGACCATTGTCAACGATTTGAACACCGAACAGGTGAAAGAGACCGTCTCGGAGCTGCCGCCGGTATCGATCACGGTGTACGACGTCCCCGACGGCTTCGAGGCCGCGCCCGCCCAGATCTACATGGATGAGGGCGTGTCCGAGGATCTGCTGCTCACGCTGCCGGAGGACTGCACAAACGACAGCCCCGCCATTACGGTTAAGGTCTACGACGCCGCGGATGCGGAGCTTCCGCCGGACGCTTGGCCGTTCACGCTCGATGGCGAGTGGACGGTCGGCACGGACGGGGACGACAGGACGATCTACGCGAACGCCATCACCTCCAAGGAGGGGGCGCAGGGCAACTACCGGATCGAGATCTCCATTGAGGAATATATCTATACCTTCCAAGAGGAGCCGATCGCGATCACGCCGTCCGGCCAACAGAACATCGCCCTGCGCGTCGCGCCGGTCACGCTCTCCGTCTCGCTCGACGAGAGCGGGGAGGACCAGGAGCGCGAGATCACGCTGGAAGGCGTGACGGAGCAGATGTACGTCATGCCGGTATACGAGGCGAACCCGGATTCAGCGATTCTCAACGCGGTGGTCGGGACCGAGAACCCCAGTCTCGCCGGCGTCTATCTCTGGACGGTTGACAACGTGACCGGCGAAACCCCGGTCCCGGTGTCTCTGAGCGGAGTCACGACGAACGCCGCGGCGATCACGCTCTCCAACGAAACGCTCTCCGAGCCCGGACTCTACCGCGCGACCTGCGCGTTCACCGCGAAGGGCAAAGAATATCGCGATTCCTACTATGTGCTGGTCTACCGGATCACGGTCGACGCGGGCGTCACCCCGGCGACGCTGGACTTTGCCACATCGGGTAACCAAAAGGTAATCAGTCTGACGGCGAGCGCCGCCGTGACATCCTCCTGCGAGGACTACTATGAGATCGACGGGAGCGGCGCGGCCGTCTGGAGCAGCGAGGTCGCCGCCGCCGGAAACAATACGACCCATACCGTCACCTATGAGAGCACCTACACGGATGAGTTCGGCAACACCTGGACCGACACGGCCACAACCTCCGGGACCACAAACCTATTCAAAAATAACGGCGTCTTCACCAACCAGACCGCCACCGGCGCGACCTATACCGTGACGCGGACCTCCTATATCGCCAAGACCATCTATGTGCCGGTGAGCGCTCCTTCGAACAACGGCACCTATCTGATCGTAAGCAGCCGAACGGCGGGCACAAACGGCTATGCGCTGAAAGCGAAAAATACCGGAAACTCGCAAGATGCGTTATTGCTCAGCGTTTTGGGTCCCACCACGTTCTACTCAAACGCCGAGGGCACCGGAACGACGACGGTCAACATCTATGTCGACCCGGCCAACCTCACCGGCCTGCAGTGGATCTATACAACGGGCGGCAACGCTTCCATTCAGAGCACGCAGTATTCTTCTCCCGCCGCCCGTTTCCTTAGCGGGAGCAGAAATAACCTTTCATTGAGCACCAGCAGGCAATCATGGAGTTACAGCTCCAACAGGTTATCTGCGGGTTCGTACTATATAACCCGTAGTAGCAATACTTATACGACAACCAACAGCAGCTCTTCCGCAACACAGGTCTACTTCTACCAAGCCCAGACCGTGTACGTCGAGGAGTGACCCGATCCCGGCATTTCCGTCCTCCCGCAAACCCAACCAAAACAGAAGGGCGTCCCTTTCCTCTTTTCGAGGAAAGGGACGCCCTTTTCTTTTATCCCATTTGATACCGCAAGAAAAACGGAGGATACTAAAAACCGGAAAAACCTGCCGCTCAAAACGGGAACCGGGCGGCGGATTTTTAGCCTTCCCCGCGCAGTTTTTTGAGCAGCGCGATCTCGGCCGCGTAGCCGGCCTCGTCGTTCGGGGTCTCAAGGATGAACGGCAGGCCCTCGAGCGCCGGATGCCGGATGATCCGCGCGAAGGCCTCAAGGCCGAGCGCCCCCTCCGTGAGCCGCGCGTGGCGGTCCTTTTTGGAGCCGCGGGCGTTTAGGCTGTTGTTGAGGTGGATCGCCCGGAGCCGCGAAAGGCCGACCACCCGGTCGAACTGCGCGAGCACGCCTTCGGGGTCCTGATCGAGGTCGTAGCCCGCGTCCCAGACGTGGCAGGTGTCGAGGCAGACGCCCGTCTTTTCGCCGAGCTCCACGCGGTCGAGGATCTCCCGGAGCTCCTCGAACCGCCCGCCGACCTCGCTGCCCTTTCCGGACATCGTCTCGAGCAAGACGGTGGTCGTCATCTCGGGAAACAGCGCCTCATTGAGCGTCTCCGCGATCTTTTGAATGCCGATTTCGACCCCCTGACCGACATGGCTGCCCGGGTGGAAATTATAGAGCTGCCCCGGCGTCGCCTCCATGCGCCGCAGGTCGTCCGCGAAGACCATCCGCGCGAACTCGCGGACGTTTTCCTTGTCCGCGCAGGGGTTCAGCGTGTAGGGCGCGTGGGCGACGATCCGGTCGATGCCATGCTCAAGGCGGAATTCCCGGAACGCCCGCGTATCGTCGGGGTCGATCGGTTTCGACGCGCCGCCCCGCGGATTCCGCGTAAAAAACGCGAACGTGTTGGCCCCGAGCGCGACGGCCCGCTCCCCCATCGCGAGGTATCCTCCCGCCGACGAAATATGGCTCCCGATCCGAAACATCAGAGTCCCCCCTTGCCCGTTTCTTTCATTATACCCCGCGCGGGGCCCGGCGAAAAGCCCGCTTTCTAAAACCGGGCCTTTTTGAAACAAAAATAGATTTGATTAACTAAGAATTATTTTTATATAACTTATAAAAGTGGAAATAAATCGTTAAATATTGTATCATTTGAGACAGAAAGAGGGGGATTCCATGTTAAAGCGGGACCGTGAGACGCTGGGGAGCTCCGAGCTTTTCGGGGAAGCGCCGCGGGAGGTGATCGACCGGTGGCTGGCCGACCCGGGGAGCGTTACGGTCGACGCCGGCAGCGGGGAGACGATCCTTGGCTGCGCCGGGTTTTACCGGAGCCTCGGCGTCCTGCTGCGGGGCCGGGCGACGGTATATAAGGTCTGCCCGGGCGGGCGCAAGGTGATCCTGAGCACGCTCGATCCGGGCAACACGTTCGGGATGTCGACGCTGTTTTACGAGGCCGCCGACTGCCCCACGGAGATCGTCGCCTCCGGCGCGTGCAAGATGGTCTTTTTCTCCAAGGAGCTTGTGGAGCGCGCCTTCGCCGAATCGCCGGAGTTCGCCCGCTCCTACGTCACCCTGCTTTCGCAAAAGATCCATTTTCTCAACCGCAGGCTCGCGACCTTTGTGGAATCGGACTGCCGGGAGAAGCTGCTGAGCTATCTCTCGGGCGTCTATACCGGCGGCGGGAGCGTCCGGCTCCCGGGGGGCATGTCGGAGCTCGCGCAGACGCTCGGCGTCGGCAGGGCTTCGCTCTACCGTGCCTTCAACGCGCTCGAGGCGGAGGGCATCCTCAGCCGCGACGGGCGCGACATTGTCGTCAGGAACGCCGAAAGGCTTTCCATATAATAATTCGATGAGGTGATTTTGATGAAAAAAATTCTTGCGATCTTTCTGAGCATGCTGATGCTCACAGCGTTTTCCGGCTGTTTTGCCAAGACGGAAGAGCAGCCCTCGGAGCCCGTCTCCGAGCCGGTTTCCGAGTCCTCCGTGCCGGAGACCTCCGAGCCCGCCTATGAGGGCGCAACGGTCAATATCGGTATGCTCAAAGGCCCGACCGGCATGGGCGCCGCGTGGCTGATGGAGCAGAGCGCCCTCGGCGCGACCGTCAACGACTATCACTTTACGATCGCGGGCGCCGCGGACGTGCTGACCTCCCAGCTCCTCTCCGGGGAGATGGACATCGCCGCCCTGCCGACCAACGCGATTTCGACGCTCTTTAATAAGACAAACGGCGGGATCGAGATCCTCGGCGTCAACACGCTCGGCGTCCTCTATGTGCTCGAAAACGGCGACAGCGTTCAGTCCGTCGCGGATCTCGCGGGCAAGACGATCCTCGCCTCCGGTCAGGGCAGCACGGCGGAGTACGTGCTGACCTACGTCCTTTCGGAGAACGGCCTTACAGTCGGCGAGGACGTCGAGGTCTTCTGGGCCGCCGAGCACAGCGAATCGGCGACGCTCGCCCTTGCCGGGGAGTATGACGTCGTCATGCTGCCGGAGCCTTTCGTCACCAGCGTGATGGCGCAGTCCGCCGACTTCCGCGTCGCGCTCGACCTGACCGCCGAATGGGAATCGCTCGGCGGCGGGGAGCTTGTGATGGGCGGCGTCGCGGTCCGCAAGGAGTTTGCCGAGGCAAATCCCGAGGCCGTCGACGCTTTCCTTGAGGAATATGGCGACAGCATCGCCTACACAGAGGAGCACACGGCCGACGCTGCCGCGCTGATCGAGAAATATGAGATCGCGACGGCCGCCGTCGCGCAGTCCGCCCTGCCGCGCTGCAACATCGTGTGGTACACCGGCGAGGCAATGAGGGCCCCGCTCGAGCGCTTCTATCAGGTGCTCTTCGACTACAACCCCGCCGCGATCGGCGGCGCGCTGCCGGGCGGGGATTTCTATTACCAAGCGTGACAACGGGCGTTTTTGTGAGCACGGAGATTTTTTGCCCGGCGGCTCAAGCAACCTTGAGGCCGCTTTCCCGTGAGCGCGGGAGGGGAAATTTTGCCCGGCGGCTCAGCAATTTTAAGCCCGCTTCCTTGTGAGCGCGGGGGGAGGGGAATCGGATGAAAAAACTGCTGCGGGGGGTTCTGGTCACGGCGTTTTGGCTGCTCGTTTGGCAGGGCGGCGCGATGCTTGTCGGGAAAGCCGTCCTGCTGCCCCCGCCTCTCTCCGTGCTCAAGGCGTTGCTCTCCCTTTCGGAGACGCGGGGCTTTTGGGTCTCCGCCGCCAATTCCGTGCTCAGGGTGTTGGCGGGCCTGATGCTCGGCGTAGCCGCCGGCGTGCTGACCGCGGCCGGAACCGCGCGCTTTTCCGCGCTGCGGAGCCTGCTCTCGCCGGTCATGTCGGTGATCAAGGCGACGCCGGTCGCCTCGTTCATCATCTTAGCGCTCGTCTGGTTCCGGGTGGATTTCATCCCGGTCTTCACCTCGTTTTTGATCGTCTTCCCGATGATCTGGGCGAACGTGGAACAGGGCATCTCCGGCGCCGACCCGGCGCTCTTGGAGATGGCCCATGCCTTCCGGATGCCGCGGGGAAACCTGCTGACGAAGATCTATGTCCCCTCCGTGAAACCGTATTTTCTCGCGGCGGTCAACGCCGGCATGGGCATGGCGTGGAAGGCCGGGATCGCGGCCGAGGTCATCTGCTCCGCGCGGACGTCCATCGGGGGCGCGCTCCACGACGCTAAAATTTATCTCGAGACGGAAAACCTGTTCGCGTGGACCTTTACGGTCATTTTGCTGAGCATCCTCTTGGAGAAGCTGTTTTTCCGCCTCGCCGAACGGGAAGGGGGGCGCCGCGATGCCTGAGTTCCGAAACGTCTGCCTCTCCCTCGGCGGCCGCGCCATTCTGGAGCGCTTCGATTTTTCTTTGGCGGAAAACACCCGCACCGTGATTCTGGGGACCTCCGGCTGCGGCAAGACGACGCTTCTGCGCCTCGCCTCCGGCCTCCAAAATCCGGATTCCGGCACAGCGGAGCCTTTCTCCGGGAGGCCGTCCTTTTTGTTTCAGGAGGACCGTCTGGTCCCGTGGAGCGACGCGCTCGGGAACCTGACGATCCTCGGCATTCCACTCGGGCGCGCGAGGGAATATCTCGCCAAGGTCGGGCTTGCCGGCGAGGAGGGGAAGCTGCCGGAGGAGCTCTCCGGCGGCATGAAGCGCAGGCTCGCGGTCGCGCGGTGTTTTGCCTACGGCGGCGACGCGTTTTATCTCGACGAGCCGCTGCAAGGCCTCGACATCAGGACCGCCGGCGACGTGCTCGCCTTCATGGCGGAGGAGCTCGGCGAAAAATCGGCCCTGCTGATCACACACAACCCGGAGGAGGCGCTCGCGCTGGCCGATCGCGTGGTGATCGTGGCGGGGCCACCGCTGCGGGTGATCTCCGACCGCCCGGCCTCCGGGTTTGAGGATCCGGGCGAGCTCAAAGCCATGCTCTCCGGGAAATAATCGATCTTTTAAACAAACGCCGCCGCGGAAAGCCTCCTCGGCGGCGTTTGTGGTGATCGTGACGGGGCCGCCGCTGCGGGTGATCTCCGACCGCCCGGCCTCCGGGTTTAAGGATCCGGGCGAGCTCAAGGCCATGCTCTCGGCAAAATAACCGAGGTTAAAAAAAGCGCCCCCGGCCGGGGGCGCTTTTTTATCATGCAAAACTTTACTTAGGCAGGTTGCCGCGGTCGGTGTAGCTCGTGTGGAACAGCTTGTGGGCGATCCCCTCGCCGGGCCCGACGCCGATATCCTTGTAAAACTCGATGATCGCCGGGTTCTTGTGGCTCTGGCGGATCGGGCACTGCTGCGCGTCGATGACGTAGGTAGCGGCGTTCCGTTTCTCGACCTTGACCCAGTCGCGGTACGGGTTGCCGCCGCCGCCGATGCAGCCGCCGGGGCAGGCCATGATCTCGATGAAGTGGTAGTCGGCTTTGCCGGCCCGGACGAGATCCATGATCTTTCTCGCGTTGGCGAGGCCGGAAGTGATGCAGACTTTAACGTCGAGATCGCCGACCGTGATGACCGCCTCGCGCGTGTCGCGGAAGCCGCGGACCTGCTTGAAGTCGATGACCTCGAGCGTCTTGCCCGTGAGGATCTCATAGACGGTCCGGAGGGCCGCCTCCATGACGCCGCCGGAGGCCCCGAAGATCACGCCGGCGCCGGAACCGAGGCCGAACGGAGCGTCGAACTGGGTGTCGGGCAGCTTCTCAAAGTCGATATTGGCGGAGCGGATCATCTCGGCCAGCTCCTGAACGGTGATCACGCAGTCGACGTCCTGATAGCCGTCGCGTCCGAGCTCGGGGCGCTTGGCCTCGAATTTCTTCGCGGTGCACGGCATCACGGAGAGGGAGAAGACGTCCTTGGGCTGTTTGCCGAGTTTCTTCGAATAATAGGCCTTGATCAGCGCGCCGAACATCCCCTGCGGGGATTTGGCGGTGGAGAGGTGCTCGAGCTGATCGGGATACCACGTCTCGCAGAACTTGACCCAGCCGGGCGAGCAGGAGGTGATCAGCGGCAGGCATCCGCCCTCGGTCAGGCGGTGCAGGAACTCCGTGCCCTCCTCCATGATGGTGAGGTCGGCGGAGAAGTCGGTGTCGAACACATAGTCGATGCCCATCATCTTGAGGGCGGTGACCAGACGGCCGGTGGAGATCGTGCCGGGCGCCTCGCCGAGGGCCTCGGCGATGTTGACGCGGACGGCCGGGGCCACTTGGGCGACCACGGTGAGGTTCTGATCGGCGATGGCGTCCCACGCGACCTGTTTGTCGTCGTGGATGGTCAGGGCGGCCACCGGGCAGGCTTGGATGCACTGGCCGCAGGTGGTGCAGGCGGTCTCGTCGAGCGGCCTGTCATATTCGGTGGTGACGTACGTCCCAAAGCCGCGGCCGACTTTGGTGAGCACGTTGCAGCTCTGGAAATTCGTGCAGGCCCACGAGCAGCGGTCGCAGACGATGCACTTGGCGGGGTCGCGGGTCAGGGAGGGGCTGGAGAAATCCATGCCTCTTCCGCGCTCGTGATACGGGAAGCGGATGTCGCGCGTGAAGCACATATCCGCGGCGACCTGCTGCAGCTCGCAGTTGTGGTTGCGCACGCAGTGCAGACAGTCGTCCGGATGGTGGGCGAGGATCAGCTCAAGAATGTTGTAGCGGGCCTTGCGCACGCGCGCGGTGTTCGTATGCACGACCATGCCGTCGCTGACCGGATAGGCGCAGGAGGCCTGCAGAAGGCGCTGGCCCTCCACCTCGACGACGCAGATCCGGCAGTTCCCTTTGATGGACTGGTCGGGATGATAGCAGAGATGCGGGATGCGGATGCCGGCCTTGTCGGCGGCGTGAAAGATGGTTGTACCGTTATCCACTTCAACGGTAATTCCGTCGATGGTTACCTTCGCCATTATCTGTTCCCCCTTTCGAGGAATTCGTTGCGGAAATACTTGATCGCGGAGACGAGCGGGGTCGGGGCGGCCTGGCCAAGCCCGCAGAGGGAGGCGTCCATCATCGTGGAGGAGAGGTCCTCGATGGTGTCGAGGTCGGTCTCGGTGCCGGCGCCGTTTTTAAACTTGCGCACCAGCTCGAGCAGGCGGTAGCAGCCCTCGCGGCAGGGCGTGCATTTGCCGCAGGACTCCTCCTCGAAGAACTCCATCAGGTTTTCGCAGAGATCCACCATATCCTGATCCTCGTCGATGAACATCAGGTCGCCGGCGCCGAAGTTGGCGTCCGCTTCGTTGCAGTCCTCGATGGACATTTTTGTGTCGAGCTTGTCCGGCCCGACGATCGGCCCGGAGGCGCCGCCGCACTGGATGGCCTTGAGCTTCTTGCCGTTCGGGCAGCCGCCGCCGACGTCCTCAAACAGCTCGCGCATCGTGACGCCGGGCTGGAACTCGTAGACGCCGGGGTTCTTGACGTTGCCGCAGAGGGTGAAGAGCTTGGTGCCGGTGGTGCCGGGGGTGCCGAGGGATTTAAAATAATCCGCGCCCATGCAGAGGACCAGCGGGATGTTGCAGAGGGTCTCCACGTTGTTGATGACGGTGGGTTTGCCCCAGAGTCCGCGGACGCCCGGGAACGGCGGCTTAAATCTCGGCTCGCCGCGTTTGCCCTCGATGGACTCGAGCAGGGCGGTCTCCTCGCCGCAGACATAAGCGCCCGCGCCGAAGCGGATCTCGATATCGAAGTCGAAATCGGAATCCATGACCTTTTTGCCGAGGAAGTGATGGACCCTCGCGTCGTCGAGCGCCTTTTCCAAAATCTCTCTGATATAAGGATACTCGGCGCGCAGGTAGATAAAGCCCTTCGTCGCGCCGACGGCGACCCCGGCGATGGCCATGCCCTCAAAGAGCAGGTGCGGGACCCCGGCCATCAGGATGCGGTCCTTGTTGGTGCCGGGCTCGCCCTCGTCGGCGTTGCAGACGATGTATTTCTGATCCGCGTCGGTGTTGCGGACAAAACCCCACTTCAAGCCGGTGGGGAAACCCGCGCCGCCCCTGCCGCGGAGATCGGAATCCTTGACGGTCTGGATGACCCCGGAGGGGTTGGCAAGCGCGATCTTGAGCCCCGCGTAGCCGCCCACGGTGGCGTATTCCGCGGCGCTCACCGGGTTGAGCTTGCCGATGTTATAAGTCAAAAATTTGTATTCTTCCATTTCTCTCACCCTCCTCAGCGATAGTTGGCGAGAACGCCTTTGACATCGGCGGGGGTCAGCGGGCCGTAGACCTCGCTGTCGATCATGACGGCGGGGGAGCGGTCGCAGACGCCGAGGCATTCACAGATTTCAAGCGTAAACTTGCCGTCGAGGGTGGTGTGGCCGGCTTCGACGCCGAGTTCGGTTTTAAAGGCCTCGAGCAGCGTTTTCGCGCCTTTCACATGGCAGGGGGCGCTGTGGCACATGCGGATGATGTGGTCCCCGCGCTCCTCCCTTGAGAACATCGCGTAAAAGGAAGCGACGCCGTAGATTTTGGAGCGCGGAATGTCCATCGCCTCGGAGACGACGGCGGCGACCACTTCCGGAACGGCGTTTCCGGCGATCGGCTGGGCCTTGTGCAGCACCTCGATCAGCATATCCTCGCGGCCCCGATAGGGCGCGGCGATGGCTGCGATCTTGGCGATGACCAAGGGGTCGCCGGCTTTGGTGCAGCAATAAGAGTAATCGTTTGCCATAGGGAAAACTGACACCTCCGTAATTGTTATTTCGGATTCTTCAGCCCGCCGCTTTTTTAAAAAAGCAACGGAAAACAGCATTTTTCCGGTCCCCCGGAAAAACGCCGAGAACAGTATCCACCTAATTATATCTGAATATAGAGGGTTACCGGCGCTTTTAATAAGTTCAAAAGAAGACCGACCGGTTATTTTAAGTTACCAAACGGGGCCGGAGGAATATCCGGCGGAATTGCCGGACAGCCTTTCCAAAATCCCCGTTTCCCGATGCGGGAACGGCCGCAAAAGCTTTCAAAAACCGCGTTCTTTCGCTATTTTCCGACATAGGTATACATCGTGCAGGGGCGCCCGCCGGTGCCGTAATCCATGCCGGCCTCCACGGTGTTTCCGTTGACGAGATAGTTCATGTAGCGGCGCAGCGTGACCCGGGAGAGCGGGATCTCCCGGGAGATCTCCTCGATGGAGAGGGTCGCGCCCTTCTGCTTTCGGAGGAACGAGCAGATCATCTCGAGCGTCGCGGGCTGGATGCCCTTGTCGATGTACTGGGATGTCACCTCCGGAAGGCCGGAGACAAAAAGCGAGTCGATGGCCGTCTGCGTCAGGACCTCGTAGGAGTCGAGCGCCTCCTTTCTGGCGATATATTTCGTCAGGGCGTCCTGAAACCGGGCGTAGTCGAAGGGCTTGATCAGGTAATCCACAAGGCCGAAGCAGAACAGCCCCGCGACCATGCGGGAATCCTTGACCGCGGTGACCATGATGACGTCCTGCTGGCCGCCCGACCTGCGCAGCTCCGAAAGAAATTCCGCCCCGGACATGGTCGGCATGTTGTAATCGAGCAGGATCAGGTCGACGGAGTGCGTCTTGAGAAACTCAAACGCCTCCGCGCCGCCGGAGAATACGCCGGCGACGCTGAGTTTCGCGTTGTGTTCGACATAGTTCCGGTCGATTTCCGCAACCATGGGGTCGTCCTCCACAATCATGACGCGATACATTTCTCCCATTCCTTTCTCTTTGTAGACTATTAAAACTTCTGAAATCTCAATTATATATTTTAAACTTTTTTAAAGAAAAGTCAACCCTATACAATATTTAGAAACGCCCTTTTTCGATTTTTTTGCTTAAAAGGGCGGGCCCGCGCGCGAGTTTATCGCGTCTGTGCAAAGAAAAAAAGCCTCCCGGTTTCGGGAAGCTCTTTTCGGACGGCGAGGATCGTACGCGGCCGGCGGCGGCCGGGTCATGCGGCGTGAGACGAAAAACCTCGCGACGATCCGCTTTTTGGGCCGTCAATCCTCGGGGGCTTTTGTCTTCTCCAGACTCTCTGATTTCAGTTTGATTTGACCGTATTCTTTTTATAAACCCGGAAAATACAAATGGCAAAATACAACAATACGATAATCCCGAGCGGACGTTCAATATTTATTGCCTGCCCGGTGCCTTGCGTACTCATATAAATCCAATGAATTGCGGGGAGTATCCCTAATATGCCACCCCAAAACATATTCTTGCTTAAGAATATGCCCGAAAGCCACAATAACAATAACCAAACGGCAACGAAAGGATGAAGCGCGCCAATTCCCTCTAAAGCGAACCACGCATAGAAAATTGTAAGAATAATGGCTGGTATATAAAATACAGTCTTTTTCATATGTATCCTTCGTCAGGTAAGCATAATTAGAGGTTTGTTTTTCAGTCCACCTCTGCTTTTAACCCAATTATATCCCATATCCTTTGACGTTACAATTCAATCCGAATCAATAAAATTAAGGAGATCACGGGGATGGATCTCCGCGACGGGGACGAGCGCCTGAAGATCCGGCTCTACCTCAAATTTTTGGACGATCAAAACGGCGGCCGGTGAGGCGCGCCGGGCAAAGAATCGCATAAAAAAAGACGCCGCCCGGCGCCCTCTTATGAAAACGCCCCCCGGCCTTTAAGCCGGGGGGCGTTTGGTCATGCTCATCATTGGATTTCATTCTCTTTCTTCCCCGCGCGGGAACCTCCGCGGCTTGCGGGCGTTCAGCGGATCTGGCCGTTGCCGTAGACCACATACTTGACGGAGGTCAGCTCCTCCAAGCCCATCGGCCCTCTGGCGTGGAGCTTCTGGGTGGAGATGCCGATCTCGGCGCCGAAGCCGAAGACGCCTCCGTCGGTGAAACGGGTGGAGGCGTTGACGTAGACGGCGGCGGCGTCCACCTGCCGGACGAATTCCTGAGCGGCGGTGTAATTCTCGGTCACGATGGCCTCGGAGTGCTTCGTCGAGTATTTATAGATGTGGTCTGTGGCCTCCCGCAGGGAATCCACCACGCGGCAGGAGATCGCGTAGTCCAAAAATTCCTTGGCGTATTCCGCGTCGCCGGCGGGCAGCACGGACTCGCCCAGAATCCGGCGGGTCTCGTCGCAGCCGTACCAGACGACGCCCTTGGCGTCGAGCCGCCGCTTGGCGAGGGGCAAAAACGCTTCGGCGACCTCCCGGTGCACGAGCACGCTCTCGGCCGCGTTGCAGACCGAGGGGCGGGAGGTCTTGGCGTTGAAGAGGATCTCCACCCCCTTGGCGAGATCCGCGTCCCTGTCGATATAGACGTGGCAGTTGCCGGTCCCGGTCTCGATGATCGGCACGGTGGCGTTCTCCACCACCGATTTGATGAGGCCCGCCCCGCCGCGCGGGATCAGCACGTCGAGATAGCCGTTCAGTTTCATCATTTGGGCGGCGGACTCCCGGGAGGTGTCCTCGACGAGGCAGATGAGATTGGGGTCGAGGCCCTCGGCGCCGAGCACGTCCCGCAAGAGGTTTACAAGGCAAATATTCGAGTGGATCGCCTCCTTGCCGCCCCGCAGCAGCACGGCGTTGCCCGATTTGAAGCAGAGCGCGGCGGCGTCCACGGTCACGTTGGGCCTCGCCTCGTAGATGATGCCGCAGACGCCGAGCGGGACGCGGGTCTTAGAGATCTGAAGGCCGTTTTCGGTCAGCATGCCGCGGAGCACTTTGCCGATCGGGTCCTCGAGCGCCGCCACCTCCAAGACGGAGGCGGCCATCTCGTCGACGCGGCTCTCCGAGAGGGCGAGCCGGTCGAGCAGGCTCTCCGAGAGCCCGGCGGCCCTGCCCGCCTGAAGATCCAGACCGTTGGCCGCGAGGATCTGCGGTTTCTCCCGCAGGAGCGCCTGTGCCATGGCCGCGAGCGCCGCGTCCTTTTGCGCCCGCGTCAGGACGGCGGCCTGCCGGGAGGCCTGTTTTACCGCTTGCGCGAGCTCCAAGATCGTTTTCATCCGATAGGACCTCCCTTTACAAAAATAAAAAGGTTACGTTTCTTCCGGGAAAAAGTGCGTCCCGACCGCCTCTCCGTCGAACAGCTTGTAGAGGTTCAGCGGGTCGGACCCGTTCATGATCACCATATGGATGCCCGCCCCGCAGGCGATCTGCGCGGCGTGGATCTTGGTGATCATGCCGCCGGTCCCGCGGTATGAGCCGGCCCCGCCCGCGAGGGCCAGTATGTCGTCGTTTATAGTATGGACCTCTTCGATCAATTTTGCGGTCGGATTTTGTTTGGGGTCGCCGTCATAAAGCCCGTCGATGTCCGAAAGGATGACCAGCGCGTCGGCCCCGCACAGCATCGCCACAATGGCCGAAAGGGTGTCGTTGTCGCCGAATTCGATCTCCTCCACGGCGGTGGTGTCGTTCTCGTTGACGATGGGGATCGAGCTGAATTCCAGCAGCTTATGGAAGGTGTTGACCACGTTGCGCTTGCGCCCCTCCTCCTCGAGAATGTCGCGGGTCAGCAGCACCTGAGAGACCACGTGGTTGTATTCGCCGAAGAGCTTGTCGTAGAGGTACATCAGCTCGCACTGACCGATGGCCGCGACCGCCTGCTTGGAGGGGGTGTCGGCGGGCTTTTGCCGCAGATGCAGCTTGCCCACCCCCACGGCGATGGCTCCGGAGGACACAAGGATGACCTCCCGGCCGGAATTTTTGATGTCCGCCAGCACCTGCACCAGTTTTTCGATCCGGCGGATGTTGATCTGGCCCGACTCATGGGTCAGCGTGGACGTGCCCACCTTTACGACGATCCTTTTGGCGTTGAGAAAAGCCTCCAACTAAACACACCTCTTCGTTTTGCCTATCAAATTCCGCCGGGAAACGCCCCGCCTCCGGGCCCCAAAGAGCGGCCCATGGGCGGGAGCCTCTTTTTGGGCGGCGTCCCCCACGCTTTTGTGCTGATTATATCATAAAAGAGCGAATTTCGCCAATAGCGGAAAGATAAGTTTTTTTCGCCTTTTTCCCGCGATATTCCGGCGCGGCAAACCGGCCCCGACCGAAAGGAGCCATCCCCGCTCAAAAGCTTGCCGACCCGCACGGGGGACGAAAAAACCGGCCGTTTTTTTATGTCCCGGGACGGGAAACAAACTTTAAAAAGAGTAAAGAAACTTCGCTGTCCCCGTTTTATCTTGAAGTTCACGGGAAATATTTCTATAATGATAGAAAGAACGGCCGCGGCGGACAGGCAAGCCGGGCCCGAATCAAGGAAACGGAGCGGATCGGATGCGGAAATGGAATTTTGCCGGGGCGGCCCGAAACAGGATGGCGGCGCTTTTCTTGGCCCTTATGGTGCTTTTTTCTCTGCCGGTGACGGCGGCGGCCGAGGGCGAAGAGACGGCTTCGGGCGCGTTCTCCCAAGCTGAGGAGGCCGGCGGCGAAGCGGTCGCCGACACCCGGACGACGTTTAGAAGTATCTTTGAGGAATGGAAACTCGCGCTCTATATCGTCGGCTTTTCCGCGCTGAGCAGGGTGACTTTCTGGAGCGTCTTCCTGCTGGTCGAAAACCGGAAAGACAGAAGACGCGCCGAGCGGGACGCCTTGGAAAGACCGGACGGCGGTTCGGCGGAGGCGGACGTGCTCAAGGAGGACGACGCCGAAACCGGCGGTGCTCAAACCGGGGACCCGGGCCGGACCGGGGAATGAACGAGCACGGCGCGCCGCGGGCATGATAGGAACCTGACAAAAGGCCGCCCGGCAGGATTCCGGGCGGCCTTTATTGTGATAAAAAGTTGCCGCGATCTTGACACGGCTGATCCGCCTGAAAGCGTTCCGGCACGCTCAAAAAGGTCTCCCGGCCATCCGTAGACCGGGCAATGAAAACCCACGGGAAACCGGATGAAACCAAGGTTTCCCGGGCAAAAAGGACCCCCTGAAACCCTTGCGGTTTCAGGGGGTCTGGCGCGCCACGGGGGACTCGAACCCTCGGCCTACTGGTTCGTAGCCAGTCACTCTATCCAGCTGAGCTAGTGGCGCATCTGCGGCCTTTTTGAAACCGCTAAAACATCATAGCACAACGATTTTTGTCTGTCAAGAAAGATTTCCGCGCGGGGCAGCACTTTTTGCCGGGGATCAGAACAGGTTCCTGCGGAAGGTTTTCCACCTTCTGCGGGCGAGGACGCAGGAGACGGCGGCCACGATCGAGAGCGCCACCCAGATCGTCATGGTGAATCCCCAACTGAATTTTTCCACGAGGATACCGGTCAGCAGGCTCATCGCGGCGGCGCTGAGGTAGGAGCTCGCGTTCAAAACCCCGGACACGCCGGCCACGCGCCCGACGTTGAGAAAATACATCGGGATGGTGCCGACCAGCATCATGTTCTGACCAAGGGAGCAGGCGTAAGTGAGCGCGAGGCAAAACACGGCGACCCCGAGCGAATATCTGCCGAGCAGCACGAGCAGCGCGAGCGCCCCGGAGGAGATGATAAAGAGCCAGAAGGTGCAGGTGAATTCGTCGTTCACCTTCCGCATGATCCGGTTCGCGAGATAGGGCCCCAGCAGGCCGAAGACCGGCAGCAGCGTGCCGAAGAGGATCGACGTCACGGAATCGAGGCGGTAGGCGTCGGTCAGGAAAGTGGGCACCCATGTGGACATGCAGTCTTTGAGGATCGACTGCACGCCGGAGGCGACCGTCAGCGTCAGCAGCCCGGAGACGGCGAGCAGCGGAAACAGTTTGGCCGGGACTTCGTCGTGCGGGACCTTCTCCTCGTCGTCGTCCGGCTCGCCCGGGCAGCAGGGGAGCTCGTCGATGCCGGTCCGATCCGCTTTCCGTTCAATCTTTGTCGTCAGGGAGATCCATAAAAAAGCCACGGCCGCCGCGATCACGGCGGGGACGTAGAACGAGGCGTGCCAGCCCAGCGTCTTGATCAGCGCGGCGCAGAGGAGGTAGGACATCAGGGTGCCGACCGCCATGGTTGTCGCGAGGGCGGTGCAGGCCTTAGCGCGCCGCTCGGCCGACACGCGGTCGGAGATCAGCCTGACAAGGGGCGCCCAGAGCAGCGAAAGGGAGAGCCCGTTGAGGCTCCAAAGCGTAGCCAGCAGCCAGAGCGGCGGCTCCAAAGAGATAAAGAAGTTGCAGACGGCGGAGAGCAAAAGCCCGATAAAAATCAAAAAACGCGGCCGAAACCGATCCCCCAGCCAGCCGCTGAAAAACTGCCCGCCGCCGTAGCAGAGAAAATATCCGGTGGTGACGGCGCCGGCCTGGGATTTTAAAAACACGCCGTCCGCGATCATCTCCGACATCGAGGCCGAGAGGTTCAGCCTCCCTATGTAAGAACAGGAGTAGGTCAGCCAGCAGAGCAGGATGAAAAGGAGCGTCTCTTTTTTCCCGGCGATCTTCTTTTTGATGACCGTGCCCATCGGCGAACCCTCTTTCATGTTGCTTTTATAAAAGTATATTATATCATATTTTTCCTTATATTACAACGCGCCTCCCCGTTAAGAAAAGATAAGAAAAACCGGAAGGGAAATCCCTTCCGGCTCAAAAACGGCTCATGCCGCTTTATAAATACTCGGATAGGCGGGGGGCAGGGGCGTGAGATCGGGGTAGGCCTCCGGCGCGGCGGTGGCGAGCATGGTCCTCAGTACCTCCAACGAGCGCAGCGTCCCGCGGGAGAGCAGGTCGAGGTCCACGGCGTAAACCTTGTCCCCCTTCACGGCGGTTTTTTTCTTATAAAGGTCGTCCGTCTCGAGGTCGGCGATATGGATGCCCTCGTTCACAAACAGCACGTCCGGGTTGACGGCGGCGGCGCCGTCCTCGCCGATCTCCCAGCCGGCGTATTCCGCGGCGGCGTTCTCGAGGCCGGCGGCCTCGAGATAATCGTCCACCAAGGTGTCGCCGGTGGCGTAGGTGGAACGGAGAATCCGCAGGCATGCGACGCCGACCGTGGCGCCGTTCGTTTCAAAGTATTCGGCGGCGGGGGCGGTCACCTCGCGGAGCTTCGCCTCATAGTCCGCGGCAAAGTCCGCGGCGGCCGAGGCGCCGCTCTCCTTTCCGAGAAAGAGCACCGAGAGCTCCCGCCTCAGAGCCTCCTGCCCGCCGAGATCCTGCGGCGCGGAAAAGACGATCACTTCCGCGTCCATCTGCTGTAAGGCCAGGAGATCGCTTTCGGAAAACTGCGCCATGGTCAGCACATAATCCGGCCGGATCTCCGCGACGGCCGCGAGATCCGGCCGCACGGCGGTGCCCACGCTTGGCAGGCCGGGGTCGTTTCCGGCGCCGTTCGCGCAGTAGTCGCTGACGGCCGCGAGCCTGTCCCCAAGCCCCATATCATATAAAAGTTCCGTCAGGATCGGCGACATGGAGATCGCTCTCTCGGGCGCGGCCCCAAGGGTGACGCCGGAGACCTCCGCCGGCCAGTCCGGGTCGGGCTCCAACTCCGGCTCCGAGGAGATGCCGGAGGATTCCGCGCCGCTTTCCGCGTTCCCTCCGAAAAATTCCTTGAGCTTCTCCATGCCGGAGCAGCCGGAGAGACAGAGCAGCGCCGCCAGCAGGAACGGCAGGATTTTTTTCATGACCGAAGCCTCCTTCCTTTCCATAACAGGTATATCTTACTCAAAAGCACGAAAACTGTCAAATGCAATATTTTGCATCCCGCCCGGGATCCCGCGCCGGCGGGGGCGCGCGGGCCGCTTCCCGGGCCGATCTGCGGGGCAATGGGATTTTCCATTGATTTTTCGTTAAAAATAAGCTAATATTAAGCTAAAATCGAATTAAGAATTAGACGGGAGTCCGTTGAGAATCAAGTTGAAAATTGACGAAAATTCAGGTAAACTAATAAGGTATCTTGCGGATGGAGGTGCTGCCGTTGCGGGCCGGGAACCAAGCGAAGCTGATCGCCGTGCAGGCGCTGATCGCGGCGGTCTACGCGGCGATGTCGCTCGCGCTGCCGATGCTGTCCTACGGGGCCGTGCAGGTGCGCGTCTCCGAGGCGCTGACGCTGCTGCCGGTTTTTTCGCCTCAGTGCGTCTGGGGCGTCTCGGTGGGGTGCTTTCTCGCGAACCTGATCGGCGCGTTTCTCGGCGTCAACGCGCTGGGCTTCCTCGACGTCGCGGTCGGCACCGCCGCCACCGCGCTCGCCGCACTCTTGACCGCCGCGCTGGGGCATGTCCGGTTCCGGGGGCTGCCGGTGCTGGCGTCCCTGCCGCCGGTCGCCGTCAACGGGCTCGTCATCGGCGCGGAGATCATGTATGTCGCCGCCGGAAGGTTTGACGCGCGCGTATTTTTTCTATCCGGGCTCTCGGTCGCGGCCGGGGAGCTGGTCGCCTGCTGCGGCTTCGGCCTCGCGATGATCTGGTTTCTTGAAAAGCGCGGTCTCGCGGCGAAATTTGTCGTAAAATGACGCGGAACTTCCGCGGAGCACCAAACGGGGGCCGAAAAGCTCCCGGAAAGAAGAGGATGTAAAAACGATGTTTCCTGTGAGCATGATCGCGGGCGAGCCGATCTGGGATTCCCTCCCGGCGGCCAAGATCGCCCATTACCCGCTGGAACAGGCGGACTATAAGCCCTACGCGCAGGCGAAGCTCTGCTTTTCGCCGGACGATCTCCATATCCGCGTCTACTGCTTTGAAAACAACCCCTCCGAGCGCAGCCTCGCGGCGGCGGCGATCGCGCTGTTCCCGGAGGAGGACGGCGGAAAGCGCTATTTCTGGTTTTCCGCCAACCGCCCGGGAAAAGTGATCTGCAAATTCATCGACGAAACCGGCGGCACGGAGAAGGACCTCTCCCGCCGCGCCTCGCACCGGATCTTTTCGGGCGAGGATCTTCAGGGCATCTACTGGTGCGTCGACTTCAAATTGCCGCTCGCCGCGGCCGAAAAGCTCTGCGGCAGGAGCTACATCGAAAAGGGCCACGTCATGAAGGGCAATTTTTATAAGATCAGCGACGACCCGGCCCGCCCGCATTACGGCAGCTATTATCCCGCGGATTTCACCGCGGAGAATCCCTACGGCAGCGCCTTTTTCGGCGGCCTGATCGCCGAGGAATACTGAATCTTGATCGGAAACGAGCGTGAAACCATGAAATTATTCCGAAATATCCTTGCGCACGCGCTGGCGCTTGCGCTCGTCCTGCTTTTTTTGGCGGGCTGCGGCGGCAAGGAGGAATCCGCGTCGGGAGAGGGGGGGCTGAGCGGGGAGATGGAGATTTCCGCAAATTCGTCAAAAGCCCCGGAGAACCCGCAGTCCTCTTCCATGCCGGAAACCCCGTCCGCGCCGGAATTCTCCGGCGGCCAACAGAGCGCCTCAAACGGGGCGTCCGAGGCGGAGAGCGAGGATACGGTCCCGGTCTCCGCTTCAGGGGATTCCGACAACCTGCTGATTTTGGTCAACCCGTGGAACCGCATCCCGGACGACTATACGCTGGACCTCGAGACCGTACAGGGCGACTATAAAATGAACAAGCTGGCGGCCGCCGCCGCGAAGGACCTGATCGCCGCGGCCGCCAAGGACGGCTACTCCCTGCGCGTCTGCTCCGGCTACCGCACGGTGCAAAAATCCCGGGAGCTCTACGAGAGAAAGGTGCGGCAGTACCTCGACGCGGGCTACGGCGAGGCGGCGGCCAAGACCGAGGCGGCCAAGTGGGTCGCGCCCCCCGGTACGAGCGAGCACCACACCGGCCTCGCCATGGACATCGTCTCCGCGGACTATTTCGACTATTACGCCGACCTTGAGCACGATTTCGAGAAGTTCGACGAGTTCGGGTGGCTGATCGCCCGCTGCGCGGAATACGGCTTCATCCTGCGCTATCCGGAGGATAAGCAGGACGTCACCGGCATCACCTACGAGCCGTGGCACTACCGCTATGTCGGCAAAGACGCCGCCGAGGTCATCATGTCGCGGGGACTTTGCCTCGAGGAATATCTGGAGCAGTACGGCTCGTGAGCACGGGAAACCCCGTTTTCCGCTGAAAATTCTTTGACGGGCACAAGCCGGGAACAATTTTTATTTTATTACCGATGGGGGAAACTCCGCGAACGCCGCGGCCCCCGCTTTGAGCACGACATTTTATCTTTGAGCACGGGAGGAAGAAACAGCATGAAAAACCAGTTGGCGCTGATCCTTGATTTTGGGGGGCAATATAAAGAACTGATCGCGCGCAAGATCCGGGAATGCGGCGTGTATTCCGAGATCTGGCCCTGCACCTCCGATATCCGGGCCATCCGCGAGGCCTCCCCGATCGGCATCATCCTGACCGGGGGGCCCAGCAGCGTCTACGCGCCGGACGCCCCCGGCTGCGACAGCGCGATTTTTGAGCTTGGCGTCCCGGTGCTCGGCATCTGCTACGGCGCGCAGTATCTGTGCAAGGCGCTCGGCGGCGAGGTCGACGCCGGGGAAAACGGCGAATTCGGCAAGGTGGGCGTCCGTCTCGACGCCTCCTCCCCGATCTTCGAGGGGGTCGAGGCCCGCGAGACCGTCCTGATGAGCCACAACGACCGCATCATGAAGCTGCCTGACGGTTTTAAAACGATCGCCGCGTCTGCCGATTGCCCGCACGCCGCCGCCTCCGACGAGGAGAGGAAGCTCTATTGCCTGCAATTTCACCCCGAGACCGACGCCACCGACTCCGGCGGTGAGATGATCCGCAACTTTTTGTTCGGGGTCTGCGGCGCGGCCGGCGACTACTCGGTCGACGATTTTATCGAGAAACAGGTAAACGCCATCCGCGCGCGGGTCGGGCAGGAAAAAGTTCTGCTCGGTCTCTCCGGGGGCGTCGACTCCGCGGTCGCGGC
>CAZAAR010000021.1:4406-29407 GCA_964483415.1 uncultured Oscillospiraceae bacterium | reverse complement strand
TATTTGGATTCACTACCGTGACATTGGGATGCTGAACGATGTCAAAGAGGAATTTGATATTCCATCCATGGAAGAATTCTACGGAATGGATGATGAAATGATGTTTGATGATGAGCTGCAAGCCGCAATTTAAGGCATAGCAAAAGGCGGACAGCCGAAACTGTCCGCCTTATACCCCGCATTTTTAGGCGGTTCACAAAGTATCCTTATGAACACCCGCCAAAAGCCGGATGCGTTTTTTTGTGCGAACGGGCGTTTTTGGGCGGAGGAAGGGGAAAATTTTGCCCCCCGGGAGGGCGCATACGGGGCCATGCTCCGGCGCGTGGGCGCTTTAGAAACCGCGTCCGCCGCCGCCGTGCGTGGAGCCGCCGCTCGACGTATGGACCGCGCTGCCTCCCCCGCCGGAGCCGCCGTTGTCGTGGTCCTTCGGATGCGGCACGCGGACGACCGTGGTGCTCAGGTACTGGTCCGTGCGCGCGGTGACGTCGAGGTTTCCGCCGCTGTGGAAATTATAGCGGTAGGTGCTGCCCTTGAGCTCGTAACTGCGACGGATGAAGAAAAACGGCGCCGCGAATCCCGCCCCGCCGAGCAGCAGCGCAAGCGGGATGAACAGCAGATTGAACGATTTCTCCTCTTCATACCGCCCGACGACGTTGCCGGTCTCCGGGTCATAGGCGTAGGAGCCGCCCGAGGGCGCGCCGGCCTTCACATACTCCTTGCAGCGCCGAAGGACGCCCTCGGCGGCATCGCAATACGCGCCGTTGCTGAGGAGGCCGTTCGTCTCGTCGAAAATGGAATCGATGCGGCTGTCCGTCAGCAGATAGATCATCTCGCCCGAGGTGCTGATCCACGCCTCGCGGTTGTACATGTCGATCAGGTAGAGCGCGCCGTCGGCGGCGAAGCCGTTTTGATCGTAGAAATCGTCGGCGCGCTCCATCGCGGAGGAATAGGCGTCGTCGGCCGTCAGGATCACGAAATCCATGCCGGTGTCCGTGCGGAAGGAGCCGGCCTTTTCCTCAAGCTCGGCCCGCTCCCCGTCCGTGAAGAGCTCCGCTTCGTCGTAGACCCACTGGCCGGCGAACGCCGGAATCGCGGAAAAAGCGAGCAGAAAAACGGCGATCAAGATCGAAAAAATCATCTTTTTCATGCGAACAGCCACCCCGCAATCAGCGTCAGAATCGCGGCCGCGCCGCCGATGGCCGCGCCGAGCGCGGCCACCTTGCCCTTATCGACGGGCAGCTTGCCGCAGAGCGCGCCGGTCTGACCGTTCATGGCGTAGTGCCAGAGCTTGCCGGCGTGGTCTTTATAAGTGACGATCCACGCCGGCAGCAGGACATAGCGGTAGCGCTCCCCCTTCGGGTTGACGAGCGTGCTGCCGCTGACGCTGGTATAATGCATGTCCTCCCGGATCAGGGTGTCCGCGTACCCCTTGAGCTCGCCGATGATCTCCGGGCGGACGGTCTCCTTGTCGATGTCGCGCTTCTCCGCGAAAAAGCCGCTCAGGTAGGCCATGGAGAACGGCTTCAAGCCCTCCAGCCGGTAGGGATGGATCCCGTCGCCGAGCTTGCGGTCCTGCTTTTTGAGCGCGGAGCGCATCACGTCGCGGAATTCGGCCCTGCCCTCCCTCGCGACGGCGTAGTGCTTGGTGGTGATGATGTCCTCTTCGCTTGTGGAGATCTGCGTGACGATCTCGCCGGTGCCGCTGAAGCGGGCGTCCATCCGGTAATCGGCCGCCCAGTAGGGGTAATAGATCCCGGAGAGGCCGCCGATCTTCTTTTGATCGAAAAAGCCGGTCGGCACAAATTTCTTTTTGGCGGTCCAGCCAAGGAAACGCTGCACGGCGTCCTCCTTCGTGACCGTAAACGGCAGCACGGAGTCCGGGCGGTACTCGTCGGTCAGGCGGCCGGAGAGCACGACCGGGTTCTGGCAAAAATAGCAAAACGTCGCGGCGGTGGTCCCGTCGGTGACGATCTCGGCCCCGCAGCTCGGGCAGAGATAGACAAGGCCGCCCTGCTCCTGCTCCCTGGATTCCGGGGCCGCCCGCTCTTTTTTTGCCCGCTCCGCGGCGCGCCGCTCCTCCTCTTTTGCGAGCTGTTCGAGATAGGACTGCTCAAACCCGGAGTCGCAAAATTCACAGTGGAACTTCTGGTTCTCCGGGTTAAAAAGCAGCCCCGCGCCGCAGTTCGGGCATTTGAATGTGACGGTGGACACGCACATCCCTCCTCTTCCGCAGTCATTTTATCATAAAACGGTGAAGATTCCACTCTTTTCGGCAAAAATCGCAAGTTGTTTTCGGTGGGGCGCGACGAAACGTCGGGCCAAACGGCGCCTCCGCCGGGCCGCCTGCCGTTCCCCCGCCCCGGGCAAGAAACGCCTTGCGGGGGATTTTTTGGCTGTACGCGGCGGCTGAAAACCCAGCCAAACGGCCCCTTCTCCGGGGAGCCTGCCGTTCCCCCGCCCCGGGCAAGAAACGCCTTGCGGGGGACTCTTTGGCCGCACATGGGCGGCCGGAAGCGGGGATATCCCTCTCAGTCTATCGGGCGCGGCGGCGGAATATGCCACCCGTATACAAAAAGCGCGCACGGTGTCCGGCGCGGCGCGGCGGCGCTTTTTCTATTTCATCAGGGCCTCGACCACTTTTTCCGCGCAGCGCAGGCCGTCCGCCGCCGCGCTCATGATGCCGCCGGCGTAGCCCGCGCCTTCCGCGCAGGGGTAAAAGCCCGCGGCGCCGACCGCCTCGAGGCTCTCCGCGTCCCGGAGAATCCGGACGGGCGAGCTGGTTCTCGTCTCCGGACCGGTCAGGACGGCCTCGGGGTCGTCGAAGCAGCGTATCCGGCTATGAAAAGCGCGCAGGCCCGCCTTGAGCACGGAGATCGTCTCCTCCGGGTAGAGCGAGGCGAGGTCCGCCTGCTCGACGCCTCGAAAATAGCTCGGCGTCACTTTGCCGAAGCCCGCTTTTCCCCCGCCGAGGAATTCCCCGACGGTCTGGGCCGGCGCTCTGCCCCTCCCGAGCCCAAAAGCCAGCCGCTCGGTCCGTCCCTGAAACGCCATCGCGCGAAATGGGTCGCCGCCGAAGTCCTCGGCCGAAAGCGAGCACACGAGCGCGGCGTTGGAGTTTATGCCACCGCGCGCATGCATGCTCATGCCGTTTGTTACGATAATTCCCTCCGCGTCCTCGGCGGGGACGACAAATCCCCCCGGGCACATGCAGAACGTGTAGGCGCAGCGCCCGCCGATCCGGACGGAGAGCTGATAGTCCGCGGCGCCGAGCGCGGGATGGCCGGCGAACTCTCCGTACTGCGCGGCGTCGATGTCGGCGCGCAGGTGCTCAATCCGAAATCCCGCGGAAAACGGCTTGGCCTCCAGCAGCAGCGGCTTATTTTTGAGCACGGCGAACGTCTCCCGCGCGCTATGGCCGGCCGCGAAGACGACCTGCCGGGCCGGGATGCGCTCGCCCTGGACGACAACCGCGCGGACTCCGCCGTCCGCGATCTCGAAATCCTCCGCCTTCGTAAGAAAGCGCACCTCGCCCCCGAGGGAGAGGATCTCCTGCCGGATGCTTTTGACGACCTCGCGCAAACAGTCCGTGCCGACATGAGGCTTGGCCTTGATCGTAATATCTTGGGGCGCGCCGTGGGCGGCGAATTCGCGGAGCACGAAGCCGCAGCGCGGGTCGCCGATGCGGGTGGTGAGCTTGCCGTCGCTGAACGTACCCGCGCCGCCCTCGCCAAACTGAACGGAGGCGTCCTTGTCGAGCGGACCGCCCCGCCAATATCGCTCCACGGCCGCCGCCCGCTCCTCCACGGCGGCGCCGCGCTCAAGGATCAGCGGCCGGGCGCCGGCCCTCGCGAGATAGAGCCCCGCGAACATGCCCGCCGGGCCGAAGCCGACGACGACCGGCCGGTATTCCGGCTCCTTCCGGAGCCGCGGGACCGTCTCCCCCGCCCGCTCGTAAAAGCGGACGTCCTTGGCGCACAGGCGCCCGGCGGCCTCCTTCGCGCCGTCAAAATCCAGCGCGACGGCATACACGAGCCGGACGTCTCCCCGGCGGCGCGCGTCGACCGAGACCTTCGAGACGCCGCAGACGGTAAGCTCCTTGGGCTTCTTCCCAAAAAGGGCGGCGGCCTGACGAAGCGCCGCCTCCTCCGGCTCGTCCGGGGGCAATCGGATCTCCGAAACGACGATCGGCATGTTCCGCCTCCTCTCTCAATTTCCATAAACAGAAAAGGGGCCCGGCACCGAGCCCCCTATTTTCTTTTCAGCTCCCTACCTCTCCGTGACGGTGACGGCGCCGGAATAGCTTCCCTCCGCCCAGACGTCCTCGTGGTTCGGGAGGACGACCCGGAAGGCGACCAGATACTGCCCGGCCACGATGTCGCGGTCGCTGAGGTCCACCTCGATGACGATGTCGGCGGCGGAGAGCGTTTGCAGGACCTCGGCCGGCCCGATCAGCGTCACCTCGAGCTGGCGGGCGTTGATCCGCACGTTATAGGAGATCGGGATCGTGGTGGTGATGAAGTTTTTCGCGTAGAGGATCTGCTCCGCGTACTCCTTTAGATCGAACTTCACCTCGACGAAATTCGTGTTCTCCATATTGATGAAACCCTCCGGGAGATCGACGTCAAACAGGAACGTCGAGGTCCCCATCGTGATGTTGCGCATGTCGATATACCCGAGGAAGATGTCGCTGTATTTGTTGATGGATTCCACGGGCGCCGCGACCGTGATGCTTTCGGCGGAAAGCGTGTAGGCGAGGCTGTCCGTATTGAAGCTGCCCGGCACGTTGAGGAATTCAAAACGGAAGCTGAGCTTCTCGGTCTTGAGGATCGGGAGCGTGATGTTGACGCTCTCGCTGCTGACGCTGACCTGCGTGTGGTCCACGGAGATCGTCTCCCCCTCCGCGTCGACCAATGTCAGAGGCGCTTCGAAGGTCGCCGTCTTGGTCAGCATGCCCTCCACCCGCGCCGTGGCCACCGCGCCGGCGATCCTCCCGATGTCCTCCTCGGGGCCGGTGACGGTGATGACCTTTTCCGACAGGACGACGTCCTCCTGGAGATAATCCTCCGGGACCCCGTAGTCGCCCTCGAGCATGTAGGCGACCGGGATCCGCTTTTCCACCAGACGGTCAAACCGGACTTTCATGGCCTGCGGCGAGACGGAGAGGATCTCAAAATCCTTGCCGCTGTTGTTTGCCGCGACCAGATCGAGGTCATAGGTCCCCGCCCCGGTGACGCCGGAGAGGGACGCCGTCACGGAGATGTCCTCCGCGCCGACGCCGCCGATGATGTTTCTTGAGCCGCGGATCACGACGTCGACGGCGGTCTCGCCGCCGGCAATGGCGTTGAGCCCCATCTCCCCGAGCAGTCCGGCCTGCGTGTCGATGTTGACGCCGACGCCCCCCACGGTCACGTCGCCGGTCGGGCTGATCAGCGTCGCGACCAGAAACCACCCGAGCAGCGCGACCACAAAGGAGACGGCCGCCAGCACTTTTTTACTTTTAAAGAAGGCTCCCTGTTCTTTCATATCCGCTCCTCCGATTCCTTTTGCGCTTTGATCCGCGTCTCCTCCGGCTGTCTCTCCGTGATCAGCAGCATCTCGAGCTTGCGCCGCAGCGCGATCGGATCGAGCTCCCGGATCAGCTTGCCGTCGAGCGCCATCGTGATGATGCCGGTCTCCTCGGAGACGACCACCACCACCGCGTCGCTGTTTTCGCTCATGCCCAAAGCGGCCCTGTGGCGGGTGCCCAGCATGTTGCTGATCTCATAGTTCTCCGAAAGCGGCAAAAAACACCCGGCGGCGTAGAGCCTGCCGCCGCGGACGATCAGCGCCCCGTCGTGCAGCGGCGCGTTGTGAAAGAAAATATTCCCGACGAGCTCCTTGCTCGGGTCGGCGTTGAGGACCGTGCCGGTGGAGATGATCTCGCCAAGCTTCGTCTCGCGCTCGAACACGATCAGCGCGCCGACCTCCGCCTTGCTCAGTTCCGCCACGCCGTCGCAGATCTTTTTGACGGCCCTGCGGATCACGGTGGCCTCGTCCGGTTTTTCATAGCCGAAGATCTGGAATTTGGAGAGTTTGGATTTCCCGACGCTCTCGAGCATCCGGCGCAGCTCCGGCTGAAAGACCACGATGATCGCGATGACGCCGAAAGAGAATACCTGACTTAAAATATAAGAGGTCGTCTCCAAGTCCAGCTCCTGCGCCAGAGCCGCCACCACAATCAGGATGGCGATGCCCTTTACGAGCTGGCCGGCGCGGCTGTTCTTCGCAAACTGAACCCCTTTATATACGATGTAGGCAACGATCAATACGTCGACAAAATCGAAAAATCCGAACGTTTTGGCGACGTTGATGAGGTTGTTCCAATCAAATGTGAATCCGTTCATGGCAGCTCTCTTTTCATCCTGTACTTTCGAAGTCTATATATAATTATTTTATTCCTTTAAACACAGTTTTTCAAGCCATTGCGACGGATTCACAGAGATTTAATAATCGCGTAAATCTTTCCGGCCGCGCTCTCCGCCTCGGGCATCCGGTTCATCGGACCGACGCTGAGCCGGCAGGTGCCGCGCTCCGCCGTGCCCATCTTCCGGTGCGCGAGCGCCGCGCAGTGGAATCCGCCTCTGGTGGCGATCCCCTGCTTCGCGAGCAGGGCGGAGGTCTCCTCCCCGGTCTTGCCCGCGATCGCGAACGACAGGACCGGCGCGCTCCTGCCGAGCATCGGCCTCGGCGCGAACAGGTCGATCTGCTTCATCCGCGAGAGCGCGTCGTACAGATAGACCGCGATCTCCATCTCCCGCCTGCGGATGGTCTCCCGGTTCATGCGCCTGACCCAGCCGATCCCCGCGCCCAGCCCCAGAATCCCCGGCACGTTGACCGTGCCGCTCTCGTACCGCTCCGGCGGCTCCTCCGGCTGGCCGGGCATCAGGGACAGGCTCCCGGTGCCGCCGTAGAGCAGCGGCTCCGGCAGGACGTTCCCTTTGAAGATCAGCAGGCCGGTGCCCATCGGGCCCATCAGCCCCTTGTGGCCCGGGGCCGCGATGAAATCGCCGCCGTCCGCGGGGGTGATCGCCTCGGCGCCGGCGACCTGCGCGGCGTCCAGCAGAAACGGGACGCCGTATTCGGCCGAGAGCGCGGCGATCTTTCTGTACGGCAGCAGCGTGCCGAACACGTTGGAGGCGCCCGTCGCCACAAGGAGCTTCGTATCCTTGCGGATCAGCTTCCGATAGCTCTCCACCGCGGCCTCGGGCTCGGAAAGCGGCACCTCCGCGCAGTCGAAGCCGACGTCTCCGTCCCGCGAGAGCGCGTAGACCGGCCTGAGCACGGAGTTGTGCTCCAGATCGGAAATGACGCAGTGCCCGCCTTTCGCGAGCACGCCGAGCAGGACTATATTTAAAGATTCGGTACAGTTTTTGGTAAAAATCACGTTTTCGGGCTGCGCGCCGAAAAAATCCCCGGCCGCAAGGCGCGCCCGATAGACCTCGCGGGCGGTGTCCATCGACATCGGATAGCCGCTCCGGCCCGGGTTGGCCCCAAAATACCGGATGGAGCCGCTCATCGCGCGCAGGACCTCCGGCGGCTTTGGAAAAGTCGTCGCGGCGTTGTCAAAATAAAGCAAGCGCTACACCTCCTTCGTTCCGGATATCCGGACCCCTTGGCTCCAGAGCAAATCCAGCATCTTCTCCCGGTCCCCGCCCGCGCGCACCACGTACCCGCAGCCGACCGGGTTGATCCCGGGATCGCGGAACGTCGTGGCATGCTGACCCGCGCGCCGCAGAATGTCCTCCGCCTTCATCGCCGTCGTCACCGAACTGATTAAATAATAGGTTTCTTTATGGGTTTCTTTCAAAATCATCACCGCCGTCCATCTCTGGATCTCGTATCATTTTCAGTATATGCCGGAAAAACCATGCTGATAAAAAAGCGGGAACCTCCGCAAAGGTTCCCGCTTTTGTGCTGTTTTTGGGGTGAACCGGCGCTTTCCGGCCCGGAGTGTCGTCCTCTTTTGGGATCAACCGGCGCTCTGTGCCCCGGAGCTTTGTCCCTTGAGCGACGCGTCGACCGAATCGGCGTAGGCGACGTTGGCCTCGTGCTCCTGCATCGTGACGGCGTAGTAGAAATTCCCGAGATCGTCGGTCACGAAGAAGTAATAACCGGTGTCCGCAGGATAGAGCGCGGCCTCGATGGCGTCGAGGCCCGGATTGCAGATCGGCCCGACCGGGAGGCCGAGGCGGTAGTAGGTGTCGTATGCCTCGTGGTAGGCGTCCTGCTGCTCGATGCTCGTGATCTTTTCGTCGCCGAAGATCTCGTCCCGGTAATAGAAATAGGTCACGTCCGATTCGAGATTCGGGAAGGTGCCCGGGTTGGCGAGGCGGTTATGGAACACGGAGGAGACGGTCTCCATATCCGCGCGCCGGCCGGCCTCCGCCTGAATCACCGACGCGAGGGTGATCGTGTCCTCCAGCGACAGGCCGAGCTCCTGCATGCGGTCGTAATAGGAGGACGTGAGTTTATTGTTGAAGTTGCTGACCATCTTGGCCATGACGCTCGCGGGCTTCTCGTCGAGATAGAATTTATAGGTGTCCGGGAAGACGTAGCCCTCCCATTTGTGGTAGATCAGCGGATCGGCGCTCATCTTGGACTCGAAGTCATAGCCGTATTGGGCGGTGTCCGCGGCCTCCATAAACTCGTCCGCGCCGCAGACGCCCTTCTCCTCGAGCAGCTCGGCGATCTCGCGCGCCGTCATGCCCTCGTAGATCGTGACGGCGACCTCCTCGATCTCATATTCTTTGGCGCGCAGCGCGAGGAAGATCTGGTCGTAGCCGAGGTTGGAATTCAGCGTGTAGGTTCCCGGATAGAGCCGGTCCTGCATATTCTTTACACGGGCGTATACCTCAAACGCGAAGGGCTCGTCGATCACGCCCTTCTCGCCGAGCAGGTCCGCGATCTCGGAGAGCGTGGCGCCCTCCGGGACGACGACCTCGACATCGCGGCTCTCTTTCTCGAAGCCGACGAGGTCGTTGATGCTGGTGACGGCAAAAATCGAGAGGTAGACCGCGGCCACGAGCACCGCCGCCACCCAAAAAACCGTGACGACCCCGGAGAAGCCTTTCCCGCGGCGGCGTCTGCGGCCGGGTTTCGCGGCCTCCGCTCCCCGGGCGCTTTTTTTCACGCCCTCCGGCGGGCCGGCGGGCCGCCTCCCTTGAGGCGGAGCCTGCGGCGGGGGCTGCGGCTCTTTTTTCTCCGGGACCCGCCCGACGCGCCGGATGGAATCCTCTTCTCCGGCGCCGCCCGCCGACGGGGGCGGCAATAGATCCGCCTCGCCCCGGCCCCGCGCGGGAACGCCCGACGGGCCCTCTTGGCCGTCCTGCGCCGCGTCCTCGGCAAAAAACGCCGCGAACGCGTCAAGGTCGTCGCCGGGGATGGGATCGCCCTCCCGGCCGTTTTCGTCCGCTTCCTCAAAGAAGCGGTCGAAATTCCTCTTATCTTCGCTCATAAAGCCCTCCATCCCCGGTTCGGATGGAACCATCCTGCGGCCGGTTTCATAATATGTAACATACCGGCGGCGGCGACGTATTCCACAGCCGCGCCCGTATAAGATCATTCTCGTGAGGTGAATATCATGTTCTTCGGAGGAAACAACAACTGCTGCTGGTGGATCATCATCATCGTCCTCCTCTTTGCCTGCGGCGGATGCGGGGGCAACACCTGTGGCAACACTTGCGGATGCAACAACTGTGGCGGCAACACTTGCGGATGCAACGGTTGCGGCGGCTGTGACAACGGATGCGGATGCAACAACAATTGCTGCTGACGTGATGCTCCATAACCGGCTGCCCTGCGGATAACGCAGGGCTCTTCTTATTTTAGAAGGATGCCTGCAGCGCTGCGGCGGCTTTTTCGCCCAGCGCTGCTTCCGCAAGCAGGAACGCAAACGCCGGCGCCGCGCCCGGCCCGTCCGCGGTGATCAGATTCCCGTCCCGCTCCGCGCGGGCCCCGGTATAACACCCCTCCGGGACTTCGAATCCCGGGTAACAGGTCCACCGTTTTCCCGTGAGCGCGCCCGTGCCCGCCAGGACGACCCCCGGCGCCGCGCAGATGGCCCCGATGATCTTATTCCCCGCAAGGGCGTTTCGGATCGCGCGGGATACGGCGTCGGAATTTTTAAGATTCCGCGCGCCGGGCATCCCGCCGGGCAGCACGATCATATCCGGGTCGGACAAGTCTGCGGTCTCCGGAACGTCCGCCTCCACCGTAAGGCCGTGCGCGCCGCGGATCGTCTTCCCTCCGACGCCGACGACCGTGACCGCAAGCCCCGCGCGTTTTAAAATGTCATAGGTGGTGACGGCCTCCGTCTCCTCGAATCCATTTGCAAGATAAAGGCAGACCATGATGATTCCTCCCCGCTTTCGCCGGAAAAACGCGGCGGGCCCCGCCGCGGCCTCTCAAACTCCTGATCCTGATTTTCTATAAGAATTATGTTCGATATTTTTAAAAATAACGGTCTCGCCGCCGCAAATCCGGAAATCACCCGTCCCCCGGCGGGCACCCGGGGGCCTCGTCAGAGAAACTCCGCGGTGCGCGGATGGCCGCAGGACATCTTGCCCTCCGTGCAGGGCCCGGCCGCGCAGGGCGGGCCCGCCTTGGCGAACAGCGACGGCGCGGCCGCCTTGCACAGGCGCAGCATCTCGTCCGCGACGGCCCGGATCTCCCACTGGGCGCGGTTGCAGCAGCGCAGCCGAAAAAAGTTGCGCAGGCTGCGGGCGTTCATCGTCACGATCATCTTCGTGTCGCAGGCGTTGGGCAGGACGAAGCGCGCGTCCTCGATGGCCTCTTTTTCCGCGAGTTTATGGGCCTTTTCCTCCTCCATCCCGGAGGCGATCAGGCCGGCGGCTGCGTTTTTTTCGAGGATCGCGGCGAGGTGCGCGTAACTTTCCGCGGCGGCGTCCATCGCCTTTTGGAATTCCGCCGCCGCCGCCGGGTCCCCGGCGACCGACGGCGGAAGGATATAGTCAAAGGAGTCCTTCCGGACATAGCGCTGGCTCTGGACGCTGTAAGAGGCGATGCGGTGGCGCGTCATCTGCGCGAGAAACGCGCGGGAGACGCCCTCGATCGTGAAAGTGAAGCTGACGTGCTCAAGCGGGCTGTCGTGGCCCATCTCGGCGAGCATGTCCACCAGCTTCTCCGCGCGCCGGGCGCTCATATCGTCAAACAGGACGTCCGCCCCGGCGTCGCTGTAACAGAGCCTCGCGGCGGCGGCGACGGTCTTCTCCGGCTCCGGCGTGTGGGAAAGCAATTTTACGCTTAACATGGCCCCGCCCCCTCGTCAAATTTCTTGAAATACAGTGTAACACAGAAAAGAAAAACGCGCAATCCTACGCCGGGACGAAAAAAAGCGGAGGTCCCGCGGCCTCCGCTCGGCAGGCGCTTTGCCTCTCATTTGACGGTAAAATTCATGCTGATCCCGTCGAGGTATTTGCCGTCCTGGTCGAGAAACTCGACCGTCGCCTGAAAGGTGCCCGCTTTGAGCGTGTCGATCTCGAAGCTGCCGTTCCCGTCGAGGCGGCGGGTCTCCGTCTTCGCGACCGTCTCGTCGTCGATCACCAGAAACGCGTTGGCGCACTCGTCTGCGATCATCACCGGGATGGAGATCTTATCCCCGACGAGGTAGGTGACCGGGATGTCGCTGATGTTGCCCTCGATGCCGTAATTCGCGATATGGAAGACCCAGTCGCCCTTTTTGATCTCGCCGACGTAGCCCTTGATGTCGTCGATATAGAGCACCTCGCCGCCCATCGTGACGTAATAGCTGTGACCGGCCTCAAAGCTCCGGGAGGTCAGGCAGATCAGGTAGCTGCGGAGGTTTTGGGTGTCGTTCTGGTAATAGACGTCCTCGGTGGTGCGGATATCATAATCCTGAAAGACGGTGTCGTCCTCATTGTAGATCGTGATATGCCCGAGCACCGCCTCGGAGGTCGGGGAATTGGTGACGATCTGGATGCTGTTGCTCCCGGCGGCAAATTTCACCGAGGCGTCCCCGCTCTTCGGATGATAAAAGGCCTCGAAGTCCTCCGGCGAGGTATAGCTCTTTTTCGTCATCGCGGCGCATCCGGAGCCGAGCATGGCGATCAAAACGGCGGAAACCACGGTAACAACCAGCTTTTTTGTCATATTCCTAAATCCATCCTTTCGGCTTTTGGCTATGGTAGATATTATAATCTGAATCCGCCGCAAAATCAAACGGTATTTGCGAATGCCCGAAAATTTGACAGATTATTCATATTTTTGGCGCGGCATGTCTTTGCCGCGCGGACGCGCCCTTTTTTGGGCGCCGCGGGACGGTAAAGCGTTTGGAAAACCCCGGCGGCTTTCCCGGCCCGGCATGAAATCCGCATGGCGGGGAACGATGTTCTTTGAGGCCGGACCGCGCGTTTTTGAAATTCCATGGTTTAAAGTGGCATCTTGTAAAACTGTTCAGGTTTTGTTCACGATGCGCGCGTAATTTTGTATAAATATGTATAAGATTAAGATTATGTAAAATTGATGTTGCATTTTTTATCTATTAGGAATATAATTTCCTCAATTCTTCCTATTTTTCAGCCGTTCGTTCAGGAGGAAGGTGCCTGAAGGTGCAAGACTTTCCCGTAAAAAAATTCATGGGAGGAAATGAAAATGAAAAAAGTATTGGCAATCGTCCTTGTCGTTGCCATGATGTTCGGCATGACGGCATGTTCCGGATCCGGCGGCGACACCATTAAAATCGGCGTCATTGCACCGCTTACCGGCGACGTAGCCGTCTACGGCAACGCGGTAAACGATGCCGTAAAGCTCTACACCGACAAGGTCAATGCCGAAGGCGGCATCGACGGCAAGAAGATCGAACTTGTTGTCTACGACGACAAAGGCGATGCCACTGAGGCTGTCAACGCCTATAACAAGCTCGTCTCTTCCGACCAGGTCCTCGCCATCATCGGCGACGTGACCAGCACCCCGACCATCGCCGTTGCCCAGGCGTCCGTCGCCGACAACATTCCGCTCATCACCGGCACCGCCACCCACCTCGACGTGACCTCCTTCGGCAGCAATATGTTCCGCGCCTGCTTCATCGACGATCTGCAGGCCCGCACCATGGCCAACCTCGCCGCCGCGGAGGGCGTCACCAAAGCCGCCGTCATCTACAACGCGAGCGACTCCTATTCCACCGGCCTTCGCGACTCCTTCAAGACCTACTGTGACGCCCTCGGCGTCGAGGTCGTCGCGGACGAAGCCTACGCCAAGAGCGACGTCGACTTTAACGCGCAGCTGACCAACATCGCCGCGGCCGATCCGGAAGTCATCTTCATCCCGGAGTATTACAACACGTTCTATCTGATCGGGAGCCAGGCCCGCGCCATGGGCATCGACGCCACCTTCTACGGCGTTGACGGCACCGACGGCGTCCTTGAGATCGACGGCGCCGACGTCTCCGTCTTCGACGGTATGTTCTTCTCCAACCACTACACCACCGAGGATACCTCCGATGTCGTGCAGAACTTCATCGCCGATTATGAAAAGGCTTACGGCCAGACCCCGAACGCCCTCGCCGCCCTCGGCTACGACGCCGCGATGATCCTCTTCGACGCGATCAAGCGCGCCGGCGTCTATGAGCCGAGCGCCGAGAACTGGCAGGCCGTGATCGACGCGCTCTACGCCACCGATATGCAGTGCGTCACCGGACATATCACCTATGATGAAGGAAACGGTACGCCGAACAAGTCCACCAAGGTCATCACCATCAACAGCGGCGTTTACAGTTTCTACGGAGAATATTGATCCCGTTGCATTTTTCATCGGGAACGGCGGGACGCCCGCCGTTCCCTTTACTTTTAGCAAAGGACTGATACGATGACTTTTCTCACCCAAATCCTGAACGGCATCCAGATCGGCAGCATCTACGCCCTGGTGGCCCTCGGGTATACGATGGTCTACGGCATCATCAAGCTGATCAATTTTGCGCACGGCGACATCATTATGGTGGGCGCCTACGTAACGTGGTACCTGATTGCCAAATTGTCTATACCCGCATGGGCCGCCATCGTACTGGCGGTTGTCGGCTGCTCCGCGCTCGGTATGGTGATCGAAAAAGTGGCGTATAAGCCGCTGCGCAAATCCGCCCGGATCTCCCTTCTGATCACCGCGATCGGCATCAGCTTTCTGCTGGAGAATTTGGCGCAGCTGATCTTCACCGCCAACCCCAGAATGTTTACCAACCTGTTTCCGGGCAATATGAACCTCGGGAGCCTGACCGTCCCAAACAACACGGTCGTCACGATCCTTGTCTCCGTCGCGCTGATGGTCGGTCTGACGCTGCTGGTCGACAAGACCAAGATCGGCAAGGCCATGCGCGCCGTTTCCGAGGACAACGACACCGCCCAGCTCATGGGCATCAACGTCAGCAGCACCATCAGCTTCACGTTCGGCCTCGGCTCCGCGCTGGCGGCGCTGGCGGCCGTCCTGTACTGCTGCTCCTACACGCAGATCAACCCGACGATGGGCTCGATGCTCGGACTCAAGGCCTTCGTTGCGGCGGTGCTCGGCGGGATCGGCAGCCTGCCCGGCGCGATGGTCGGCGGGCTCGTCATCGGCATCTCCGAATCCCTGACCAAGGGGTACGTCGCCTCAAGTTACGCCGACGCGATCGTATTCGGCATCCTGATCGTCGTTTTGCTCATCAAGCCGACCGGCTTCTTTGGGCGCACGATGAACGAGAAAGTGTAAGGGGGCGACGGGATGGAAAAATTTCTTTCTAAGATGAAAAACCGTTATCTCCTCAATACGCTGCTCGTCGCGGCCTTCTACGGCGTCCTGATGCTGATCATCCAGTTCGGCCTGCTCAACCGCTATCAGTCCAATATGCTGATCCCGGTCTGCTATAACATCATTCTGGCCGTCAGCCTCAACCTCTCGGCCGGCTACCTCGGCCAGCTGCCTCTGGGCCACGCGGGCTTCATGTCCGTCGGCGGCTACACGGCCGCCCTCATCACCCTCGCGCTCGATCTGCCGGGGGTCGTGGAGTTCCCGCTCGCGCTGATCGCGGGCGGCCTCGTCGCGGCCGTATTCGGCTTCGTGATCGGACTCCCCGCCCTGCGCCTGCGCGGGGACTACCTCGCCATCATCACGCTCGGCTTCGGCGAGATCATCCGCGTGGTCATCACGAACCTCGGCTTCACCGGCGGGGCGTTCGGCCTCTCCGGCATCCAGAAGCACACCACGCTCTCGATGGCCTTTCTGTGCACGGTCCTCACGATTTTCGCGGTCCACGCGCTGATGAAATCCCGCCACGGCCGCGCGATCCTCTCGATCCGCGAGAACGAGATCGCCGCCGAGTGCTCGGGCATCCCCACCACATACTACAAGACCGTCACCTTTACGATCTCCGCGTTCTTCGCCGGGGTCGCCGGCGGGCTTTACGCCCATTACCTGTGCATCCTCGACCCGTCGAACTTCGGATTCATGAAATCCGTTGAGATCCTGATCATGGTCGTGCTCGGCGGGCTCGGCTCGATGATCGGCTCCATCACCGCGGCGTTCGGCCTGACCCTGCTGCCGGAACTGCTGCGCGATTTCTCCGACTACCGCATGGTCGTCTATTCGCTGCTGCTGGTCATCGTGATGATCTTCAAACCCTCCGGCCTCTTCGGGACCTACGATTTCTCGATGAGCCGGCTGCTGACCAATCTCAGCAAGCGCGACCTGTTTAAAAAGAAAAATAAGAAAAACCCGGTCCCGGTCGCCGAGGAGCTTCGGGGCGCGGAGATCGCGCCCGACGCCTCTATCAGCGCCGGCCCAAGCATTCCTCCGGACCCCGTCGAACCGCCGGAAGAAAAGGAGGATGAGTGATGTCCGGACAATCCATTCTTGACATAGAAAAACTCGGGATCGACTTCGGCGGCCTTCACGCCTTGGACGGCTTCAGCCTTCACATCGAGCCGGGCGAGATCGTCGGCCTGATCGGCCCGAACGGTGCCGGCAAGACCACTGTTTTTAACCTGATGACCAGCGTCTACGCGCCGACCAGAGGCAAGATCGAGCTTCAGGGCGAGAACACGAAGGGCAAAAAGACCCATCAGGTCGCGAAGCACGGCATCGCCCGCACCTTCCAGAACATCCGCCTGTTCAGCAGGCTCACGGTGCTTGACAACATCCTGATCGGTATGCACAACAACATCCCTTATTCCATCGCGCAGGCCATTTTCCGCCTTCCGCGCTACTGGAGGGAGGAGGCCGCGGCCAAGGAGCGGGCCCTCGATCTTCTGGACGTCTTCGATATGCGAAGCGTCGCCGGCGAACAGGCCGGGAGCCTGCCCTACGGCGCGCAGAGAAGGATCGAGATCGTGCGCGCGCTCGCCACGAACCCGCAGGTCCTCCTGCTCGACGAACCGGCGGCCGGCATGAACCCCTCCGAGACGGAGGAGCTGATGGCCAACATCCGCCGCATCCGCGACAAATTCGGCGTTGCCATCTTCCTGATCGAACACGATATGAACCTCGTCATGGGCATCTGCGAGCGCATTCTGGTCCTCAACTACGGACTGGTGATCGCGGAGGGCTCGCCGGAGGAGATCAAAGTCAATCCGACCGTCATCGAGGCTTACCTCGGGCAGCAGCGCAGCGAATGAGGGGGTGCAGAATATGAGCGCATTTCTTACGGTAAACGACATAAACGTCTATTACGGGGCGATCCACGCGATCAAGGGCATCTCCTTCCGCGTCGACGAGGGCGAGATCGTCACGCTGATCGGCGCGAACGGGGCCGGAAAGAGCACCACGCTGAAGACCGTCTCCGGCGTGCTCCGCTCCAAGACCGGTTCCCTTGAGTTCTGCGGAAAGGACATCGGCAACATCCCCGCCCACCGGCTGGTCTTCGAGGGGATCGCGCAGGTCCCGGAGGGGCGCCGCATCTTCCAGCAATTGACCGTCACCGAAAACCTCGAGATGGGCGCGTACAGCCGCCCGAACTCCGAGGTCAGGGAGAGCATCGAGCGGGTCTACGACCGCTTCCCCCGCCTCAAAGAGCGGTATAAGCAGGTGGCCGGCACGCTCTCCGGCGGCGAGCAGCAGATGCTCGCCATGGGCCGGTCGCTGATGAGCCACCCGAAGCTGATGATGCTCGACGAGCCCTCGATGGGCCTCTCCCCGCTCCTCGTCAACGAGATTTTCGACATCATCGAGGAGCTCAACAAATCCGGCACGACGATCCTGCTGGTCGAGCAGAACGCGAAAATGGCCCTCTCCATCGCGCATCGCGCCTATGTCCTGGAGACCGGCCGCATCCGCAAAGAGGGCAGCGCCAAGGAGCTGCTCTCCGACGAGGACGTCAAAAAGGCGTACCTCGGCGGCTGACCCCGGACAAAGCGAACCAAAATAGCCCGGCGGGCCTGCCCCGCCGGGTTTTTCTTTCGCGGATTTTTCCGGAGGTCGGCGAACCGGACGGTCTTTACGCGCCGACACCCTCCCGTATGCGCCGCCCCTGCCGCTTTTTTGGCGCGGCGGCCGTCCGAAGCCCCGGCAACAGCGGGCCGAAGTTCCGACCGTCCCGGGGGCCTTTTTCCGGCTTTTTGCCCGATCCGGACGCTTCGCGGAAACGGAAGATTTTTCGGCCTCGCGGGACGCTTTCGCTCCGCCGGGCCGTCTTTTTCATCCCGCGGGGGCGTTTCCCGGAAAATTTCCGGGCGGGCGGACCGTTTTCCGGTTGACAAGCGCTCTTTGTGGCAGGATAATGATCTCTGATAATGAAAAACGGAAGGGGCGTGCGGGCATGGCGGCAAGAAGCGAATGGAACGCGCTGGAGATCGTGCGGCGGATGGTCGGCTCAAAGGTGAAGCCGGGCGATTTCTGCATCGACGCCACGGCCGGAAACGGCTGCGACACGGCCTTCCTCTGCGGCCTCGCGGGGCCCTCGGGGCGGGTGCTCGCGTTCGATATCCAGGAGCGGGCGGTTGAGGCCACCCGGAAGCTCGCCGAGGAGAGCGGCTTTTCGGACCGGCTGCAAGTCGTGCTCGCGAGCCACAGCGAGATGGACCGCTACGCCGCCCCCGAGAGCGCGGACTGCGTCCTCTTTAACTTCGGCTGGCTGCCCGGCGGCGACCACGACGTCGTCACGCGCGCGGAGACGAGCGTCCCGGCGATCCGAAAGTCGCTCGAGATCCTCCGGCCGGGGGGACTTCTGAGCCTGTGCCTTTACTATGGCAGAAACAACGGCTTCGCGGAGCGGGACGCGGTGCTCGACTTCCTTGCGGGCGTCGACTTCCACCGCTACACCGTGATGAAATGTGATTTTTTGAACCGGCCGAACAACCCGCCGTTCCCGGTATTCGTGCTCAAGGAGGGCTGATATTTTGAACCGAACCGAACAGTTTCTCGAAAAATATAAGGAGCTTGAAAACGCCGCCGTCGACCTCTACGGCTTCGCGGAGGACGGCAAGGCGATCGCGAACCTGATGGACATGCAGGAATTCCGCAACATCCGCACCGAGCTCTCCTACTGCCGGGAGGTGCGGAACCTCTTGCAGCACCGCGCGAGGCTCGGCGGAGAATACGCCGTGGAACCGAGCGAGGCGATGCTCCGCCTGCTCGGCGACGCCGTCGAAAAAGTCAGGCATCCGCTGCGCTGCCGGGACATCGCCGTCCCGTGCTCAAAACTCCTGTGCAGCCGGCCGGAGGCCTTCGTGTTGCCCGCGATGAAAGAGATGCGGCGGCGGGGGTTCACCCATCTGCCGATCCTCGAGGGGGGCCGGGTGGCCGGCGTCTTCAGCGAGAGCCGCGTGTTTTATTACTGCACCGACCGCGAGACGGTCGGCATCCCGGAGGACCTGTGCTTTGAGGACATCCGCTCTTACCTCTCGCTCGATCTGCACCACTCGGAGATCTACGCGTGGCTGCCGTGGGACGCCTTTCTTTCCGAGGCCGAGGGCCTCTATGAGGAGGCGTATATGAGGGGCAAGCGCCTTGGGATGTATTTTCTGACCCAAAACGGGAAGCCGGACGAGAAGCTCCTCGGCATCGTGACGCCGAGCGACATCCTTGGGAACTGAATCCCGGAGGACGCGCCGGGCGTTTTCGGTTTTCCCCGTTCATAAATTATTCAGTCAATCCGTATCCGACGTTTAAAAAGTCCTCATAGACCCGACACAAAACCATAATATGATCCGAATCAGAGGATAGAAAGGATGTGCGTCTATGAGCAGGCTCCTGATCGTCGACGACGAACTCCGCGTTCGCGATCTGATCAAAAAATACGCGAAATTTGAGGGATACGAGGTCTCCGAGGCCGAAAACGGCCTCGAGGCGCTCGAGCTGTGCAAAAACCACGAATTCGATCTGGTCATCATGGATATCATGATGCCGGAACTCGACGGCCTCTCCGCCTGCCGCGAGATCCGCAAATTCAGCGCGATACCGATCGTCATGCTTTCGGCCCGCGGCGAGGAATACGATAAAATCCACGGTTTTGAATACGGCGTCGACGACTATGTCGTGAAGCCGTTTTCGCCGCGCGAGCTGATGATGCGCGTGGCCGCGGTCCTCAAGCGCAGCGGCGCGCCCGCCCCGGAGCCGAAAGAACTCTATACTTACGAGGGGCTCTCCGTGGACTTCACCGGCCGGATCGTCACCGTCGACGGGCGGCGGGCCGAGATGTCGCCAAGGGAGTACAGCCTCTTTTTCTTTCTGGTGCGCAACCGCGGGATCGCCCTCTCCCGGGAGAAGCTGATCAACGAGGTCTGGGGCTATGATTTCTTCGGCGACGACCGCACCATCGACACCCACATCAAGCAGCTGCGCAAGACCCTCGGCCCCTACGCCCGCTGCATCACCACGTTGAGAGGAGTCGGATACCGCTTTGAAGAATGACCGGTTTTCCATCCGCTGGAGGCTGTTCTTCTATTTCACCGGCTTCGCGCTCGTCCTGCTGTGCCTGCTGTGGCTCGTGCAGACCGTTTTTTTGAAGGACATTTACAGCTCCATGAAAAAGCGCACCGTCCGCGCGCAGGCGGAGGTGATCGCCTCCAATATCGACAACCCTGAGCTGGCGAGCCTTGTCGTGGGGATCTCTCAGGAATATTCCATCTCGGCGTATCTTGTGAGCGAGGAGGGCATGGTCCTCTATTCCGCGCAGCGGATGCCCGGCTTCTACGTGGGCAGGGCGACGAAAAACATGTACGACCTCTGGGCGCTCGCCGCACAGGACGGCGGAACCTATATCAAGGAGATCAAAACGAGCGGCCTCGTCGACGACAGCGGCATGGAACTGACCTATAACCCCGGCAATTTCATGGGCAACGTCCCGCGCGCGGAGCAGTTTGAAAAGGAGGGCATCCTCTGCGCCGAGATCGTGCAGCGGGACGGCGGCGGCGAGATGCTCGTGGTGCTCAGCACCTACCTGCAGCCGATGGATTCCACCGTGACGATGCTCAGGGTCACGCTGATCATCGTCAGCGGCGTGATGATCGCCCTCTCCCTCGCGCTCGCCTTCGTGATCGCAAGGAGATTCTCCCGGCCGCTGATCGGGCTCTCCGCCTCCGCGAGGGAGCTCGCGAACGGCAAATACGACGCGGCCTTCACCGGCGGGGGCTGCAAGGAGATCACCGAGCTCTCCGACGCGCTGAATTACGCCGAGAGCGAGCTCTCCAAGGTGGACCACCTGCGCCGGGAGCTGATCGCCAACATCAGCCACGACCTGCGCACGCCGCTCACGATGATCACCGGCTACGGCGAGATGATGCGCGACATCCCGGGTGAGAACACCCCGGAAAACGTCCAGATCATCATTGACGAATCGAACCGCCTGACAAAGCTCGTCAACGACCTGCTCGATCTCTCAAAGCTGCAGTCGGGCAACGAGACGCTCTCCCCCGCCGTCTACTGCGTCACCGCCGCCGTCGGGGAGATCGCCGACCGGTACGCGAAGTTCGCGGCGCCGGGCGGCGTCCATGTGCGTTTTGTCCACAGCGGCAGCGTCTATGTGGCGGCGGACGAGGCGAGGATCGCCCAAGTGATTTATAACCTGATCGCCAACGCCGTCGCGCACAGCAAATCGGGCGACACCGTCACGGTCTATCAGAGCCTCTCCGCGGGCCGCGTGCGGATCTCCGTCGCGGACAGCGGGCCCGGCATCCCGCAGGAGGAACTCCGGCAGATCTGGGATCGCTACCGCAAGGGCTCCCGCAGCGAGAACCGAAAGGGCACCGGGCTCGGGCTCGCGATCGTGCGCGCGATCATTGAGCTGCACCGCGGGACCTACGGCGTGATGAGCACGGTCGGCCAAGGGAGCGTCTTCTGGTTTGAGCTGCCCGTCGCCAAAACCCCCGCGCCGATAAAAAAGGACGCGCTCAAAACGTAAAAAGTTCTCCCCCGGAATCCCTCCGGGGGCTTTTTTATGGAAAACCCGGCGATATGAGCACCGCCCGGCAAAAGAATACCTTTGGGTTCGGGCTGTCCGCCGCAGGAATCGTCGCGGGATCTTGCCCCGAGTCGCCAAAACCCCCGCGCCACAGAAAAAGGACGCGCGCAAAGCGTAAAAAATCCCCCCGGACGCTGATCCGGGGGGATTTTACTGTTTATTCCTTCACGAGAGGGCCGCGACGCTCTCGTGGAGCTTCGCGACGCGCTCCCGCAGCTTCGCGAGCCTGTCGCGCTCGCCGGCGACGACCCGCTCCGGCGCTTTGTCGACGAAGCCGGGGTTCTCAAGGCGGGCGGCGATCCCGGCGGCGTCCTTCTCGCACTGGGCGAGCTCCTTATTGAGGCGGGCGAGCTCGGCCGCGACGTCGACGAGCTCCGCCATCGGGATATAAATTTTTGCCGCGTCGGTGACGATGAGCACGGACCCCTGTGGGTCGAAGCCGGAGACGATCCCGGTCTCGGCCGCCGAGGCGAGCCGCGCGAAGAACGGCCGGCCCCGCTCGAAGACCTCCGGGAAAGGCGTCTCTATGAAGAGGTTTGCCTTTTTGGAGGGCGGGACGTTCATCTCGCCGCGGCGGTTGCGCACCGCCTTGATGGCGTCCATCACCTTTGTGAAGTCCCCGGCCTCCGCGCGGAAATCGAGCGCCTCCCGCCAGACCGGCCAATCGGAAACCATGATCGACGCGCCCTCGTGCGGGAGCGCCTGCCAGATCTCCTCCGTGATATACGGCATGAACGGGTGGAGCAGCTTCAAGACGCCGGCGAGCACGTAGACGAGCACCTTCCGCGCGCCGTCCGCCGAGGCCTCCTCCTGAAGGCGGGCTTTGGCGAGCTCGATATACCAGCTGCAGTAGACGTCCCAGATGAAATCGACGAGTTTCTGCTCGGCGACGCCGATGTCGTAGTTTTCGAGGTTGGCGGTGACGTCGCGGACGAGGTCGTTATACTGCGAGAGGATCCATTTGTCCTCGAGCGCGGGCTCCTGCGGCAGACCGGTCCCCGCGTAGTCCTCCGGCAGATTCATCAGGACAAAGCGGGCGGCGTTCCAGAGCTTGTTGGCGAAGTTGCGGCAGGCCGTGACCTTCTCGTCGGTGAAGCGGGTGTCGTTTCCGGCGGAGATGCCGGTCACGAGCGCGAGGCGCAGCGCGTCGGCGCCGTACTCGGCGATGACCTCGAGCGGGTCGATGCCGTTGCCGAGGGATTTGGACATCTTCCTCCCCTCGGCGTCGCGCACAAGCCCGTGGATCACCACGTCCCGGAACGGGCGCTTGCCGGTGTAATCGAGCCCGGAGAAGATCATCCTCGAGACCCAGAACGTGATGATGTCGTACCCGGTGACGAGGACGTCCGTCGGGTAAAAATACCTGTACTCCGGCGTCTCGTCCGGCCAGCCGAGGGTCGAAAACGGCCAGAGGGCCGAGCTGAACCAGGTGTCGAGCGTGTCGGGGTCCTGATGGATATGCTCCCCGCCGCAGTGCTCGCAGCGGACGGGCTCGCCGTCCGAAACGACGGTCTCGCCGCCGCAGTCGCCACAGTACCAGACCGGGATGCGGTGCCCCCACCAGAGCTGGCGGCTGATGCACCAGTCGCGGATGTTCTCCATCCAGTAGAAATAGTTTTTGCTGAAGCGGTCCGGGAAGAAGCGGATTTCGCCGTCTTTGACCGCCTCGATCGCGGGCTCGGCGAGCTTTTTCATCGCGACGAACCACTGCTTGGAGACGCGCGGCTCGATCGTCGTATGGCAGCGGTAGCAGGTGCCGACGTTGTGACCGTGCTCCTCGGTCCCGGTCAGGTAGCCGCCCTCCGTGAGGTCTTTGACGACGGCCTCGCGCGCCGCGTAGCGGTCGAGGCCCGCGTATTTGGGATAATCGGCCGTGATCTTCGCGTCCGGCGTGAGCATGTTATAAAACGGCAGGTTGTGCCGGAGTCCCACCTCGAAATCGTTCGGGTCGTGGGCCGGCGTGATCTTGACCGCGCCGGTGCCGAAGTCCATATCGACGTACTCGTCCGCGACGACCGGGATCTCCCGGCCCACGAGCGGCAAAATGACGGTCTTCCCGACGGCGTCTTTATAGCGCTCATCGGAGGGGTTGACGGCCACGGCGGCGTCCCCGAGATAGGTCTCCGGGCGGGTGGTGGCCACCTCGATCCAGCCGGAGCCGTCGGCGTAGGGGTAGCGCAGGTGCCAGAGATGGCCGGGCTGATCCTCGTATTCGACCTCGGCGTCCGAGATCGAGGTCAGGCAGTGCGGGCACCAGTTGATGATGCGGTCGCCGCGGTAGATGAGCCCACGATCGTAAAGATCCTTAAAAACCTTCCGGACGGCCCTTGAGCAGCCCTCGTCCAGCGTAAAGCGCTCGCGCGCCCAGTCGCAGGAGCAGCCGAGCTTCTTGAGCTGCTCGACGATCGCGCCGCCGTATTCGGCGCGCCAGGCCCACGCCCTTTGCAGAAAAGCCTCTCTCCCGATCTGCTCCTTGGTGATCCCCTCCTTGCGCATCGCCTCGACGATCTTGGCCTCGGTCGCGATCGAGGCGTGGTCCGTGCCCGGCATCCAGAGCGCCTCAAAGCCCTGCATCCGCTTCGCGCGGATCAGGATGTCCTGCACCGTCTCGTCCAGCGCGTGGCCCATGTGGAGCTTGCCGGTGATGTTGGGCGGCGGGATCACGATGGTGAAGGGCGTCTTCCCGGGGTTCGGCTCGGCGTGGAAGAAGCCGCCCTCCAGCCAGAACCGGTAGACGCGGCTCTCGACCTGCCGGGGGTCGTAGACCTTATCGAGTTCTTTACGCATGTTGGTTCCTCTTTTCTGCAAAGTAGACTGACAGAAGAAATTATACTTGATTCCACCTGATACTTCAATAAGATAACAAAAAAAGCCGGAAATCACGGCATACGAGACGTGACCTCCGGCTCCAAAGCTCTTTTTTGGCCGCTCAGATCTTCCTGACGAGCAGATGGTCCTCAAATCCGCCTATGTACGGATCCTCGAAGGACTTCTTATGGAAGAATCCCATGCGGGTATAAAGCTTCCTTGCGCGGGGGTTCCAGTCGTTTACCACGATCCCGGCCTCTTTGTGGCCCAGGCATCCGGCTACGCCCAGATAGAACTGGATCAGGTACTCGCCGATGCCGCGGCCGCGGCAGCCCTCCCTGACGCCGAGCAGCGTGACGTCCGGGTAGCCGCACATGCCGTCCATCTTGAAGCTGATCCAGCCGACCGCGCTGCCGTCGCGGTCGACGGCCACATAGGCCTGCCCCGCGGCGATATTCTCGGCCAGCCATTTGTCGAGAAGCTCCGGGTTTTTCTTGAAATAATGGTTGTAAAGCGCGCTGTTGTCGAAGATCCGCTTATATTCTCCGATCTTTTCCGGCACGGCTTTTACAATGTCGATCCGGTTTGCCTTGATATAGCTTTCCGATACGAAGCCCATCTGTTTCTCCTCCTCTTTGAATGTATGGCGGGCGGCTTAACCGTTTGCGTGGCAGCCGCGGGATTTTCTCATCAGCAGATAGACGTTGTTGGAGGGATCCATCCCGTCCGGATACTGCGTCATCTTTTGAAAGCCCAT
>CAZAAR010000021.1:0-4396 GCA_964483415.1 uncultured Oscillospiraceae bacterium | reverse complement strand
ATTCTCACATAGAGGGCGCGCGCTCTGGGGTTGAAATCGTTGACGGCGACGAAGGCGCGGTCGAAGCCGAGCTTCTCGTAAACCGCGATGAAAAATTCGAGCAGCTTGCGGCCGACGCCGTGGCCGCGGTAGTCCCTGCGGACCCCGAGCAGGTTGATGTACGGGAGTCCCGCGTAGACGCTCTCCATCTGCATCCACATCAGGCCGGCCGCCTCGCCGTTCCGGTCCTCGGCGACATAGATATGGCCTTCCTTGAGGCCCGCGCGGATCCATTTGTTGAGCTCCGGGCCGTAGTGGATCTGGAGCTTGGAGCCGTCGAAAATATGGGTATATTCCTCGTACCGCTCCGGAACGCCCTGAACGATATGTACCTCGTGGAGCGCCATCGAATTCCCCCTGATCGTAAGATAGAATCCACCGTTAGAATACAACGATTCGGCGGCAAAGTCAAGCCGATTTTTGTATAAAATGAGAAAAGGTTCCTTTCCCGGGCCGGTTTTGCCGGGTTATACGGGCGCTGGAAAGCGCCCGGGGAAATTCGCTTCCGGAGGCGGCCGGGGCGGGCGGTCACCGTGTTCGGGAGCCGGCGGGCGCCCGGAAAAATCCGCCTTCGAGGGTCGCCGGGGCGGGCAGATACCCCTCTCGCGCCGCCGTGGAAGGGCGGCGGCCGGATGCCCGGAACACGCGGGTTTCCGGCCGGGCTCCGTCCGCGTGGGCGACCCCGTCCGCGCTGCGGACGGGCAAAAAAAGACGCCTTCCGGCCTGCCGGAGGGCGTCTTTCCGTATTTTAAATCAATCAGAGCGTGTGGCCGACATAGGCGAAGCTGTCGTTCGTCACGGCCTCCGTCGCGTCGATGAGGTCGCTCATCCAGCCCTCAAACCGGCTCTGCGCCATCTGATCCCCGAGGTAGGCGGTGAGGTAGTTCTCCCCCTCGCCGACGAAATACATGACGTGGTAGCCATAGGTGCTCTTGACGACGCCGGTGCCGCCGGGCGTACGGGACGCGTCGAAGCACCAGTCGTCGAACGCCGTGACCATCTGCCCCTTGTAGACGTTCGCGCAGAGGCCGCCGTCCGATTTGGTGCCGGTATCCTCGGAACGCAGGACCGCGAGCGCGGCGAAAGCGGTCTCGGTGCGCTCGCCGGACTCGTACTCGGCGAGGGCGGCCTCGGCCTCGGCCTCGGCGCCCGCCCAGCTCTCGTCGGAGGCGATGCCGCTCTCATCCGTCTCCGGCTGGAACAGGATGTGGCGGACGTTGACGGTCGCGTAGTCCGGCGAAGTCCGGTCAAGGAAGAAGAAGACGTAGTAGCCCCCGTCGCTCTCGATCACCGTGGTGTCGCCGTAGACGTGATTCTCTTTTAAGAGCCAGCCGCTGAAAATATCGGGGGTGTCGTCATAGGCGATATCCTCGATCAGCGTGGCCTCGTCGGATTCATAATATTCCTTTTCCTCCTCCGGTACGCCCGCCACGACGGCGGCGACGAATTCCTCCTCGGTCTTCACGGCGGCAAGCGCGTTCGCTTTCTCTTCGGCCTGCGCCATCAGAGTCAAATCGGCCGCCCCGGATTCGGCCCCGGACGCGTCTTCGGTCTCCTCTTGCTCCGGCTCGCCGCTAAAATACGCGAAACGGAAGGAGACCGTGTCGTAGAGGTAGCTCTCGGCCTCATAGGCCGCGCGGATCTCCCCGTCGGCAAGCCGGAGGGCGTTCCCGCGAAAGTCGGAATACTCGGCCGCCTGCGCGATCAGCGTGACGACGCGCTCAAAGACCTCCATCGTCGCGGCGGGGCCGTAGGTTTGGGCGAGGTACTCCTCCCCGGTCAGGCCGGCCTGCTGCGCTGCGTCGGCGAGGTTCGTCTTCTGGGCGGCGACGCTCCCGGCCACACCCTCGGAATACGCGTAGCCCTGCGCCGCCGCGTCGCTCACGAGAGAGGCGACGTTCCTAAGCGAATAGAGCGTGTACTGGGTCAGGTAATCGTTCCAACTGACGTCCTGCGTATAATACTGCTCATCGAGCGATTTGGACGGGTCGAGGATCGCGGCGACGCTGTCGCCGTAGTTGCTGTAAAGCGAATAGTAGACGCTCCAGAGGAGCTTGCGGTAGAGGAAATCCATCTCGGCGACGGTAAAATCCCGCCCGCCGGCCGTGACGCAGACGTCGTCGTAGACCGCCGGATCGACGGCCGTCTCGCCGCTTTCGCCGGATTGCCCGTCCTCCGCCCCGGATTCCTCCCCGAGCTGCCTGGAGATCTGGCAGCCGGAGAGCAACAGGCAGAGCATCAGGACGGCAAGAAGGAGCGCAGTCAGTTTTTTCATCTTTCAAAACGACCTTTCGGTGCATAAAATGAGGGGACGGCTTTCCAGAGCCGTCCCTTTTCTATTCGGAAATCAGAGGTTTCTGCCTCTGGCCATCGCGGGTTTTTCAACGACTTCGTACGGGGAGGTCAGCCCCTCGATCCACGACGCGTACGCCTCGCCCCGGATCGTGCTGCCGACCGTCTTGGCATAATAGCCGTCTCCCTCGCCGATGAAATAGATCAGGTGATAGCCGTAGTCGGTCTTGACGACGCCGATGTCGCCGGGGAGCCTTGCCGCGTCGAAGCACCATTCGTCGAAGGGCTCGACCATCTGGCCTTTGTAAACGTTCTCGTACAGGCCGTCGCGCTCCTTGGAGCCGGGGTCCTCGTTGTGTATGGCCGCCAGGGTCTTAAAGGTATCCTCGGACGGGTTGCCGCTAAAATCGGCAAGATATTTCTCGACTTTCGTCTTCGCCTCGTTCCAGCCGGCCTCGGTGACGTTGCCGTCCTCGTCGGTCCCGGTCGGCTGGACCAAGATCTGGCGGACGTTGACCATGTTGTATTTCGGCGTCACGAGCTCTTTAAAATAAAGGACATGGCAGCCGCCGTCTCCGTCGGCGACGTAGGTGTCGCCCGCGGCGCGGCCGCCGTCAAACAGCCAATCCGCATAGCCCGCGTTGACCGAGGAGTAGTCGGAATAACGGTTTTCGGTGGCCTCCCCCTGGCATTTCTCCACGACAAGGGCGAGGAACTCCTCCTCGGAGGTCGCGGCGGCGACGGCGTCGGCCTTCTCCTTCGCGGCGGCGAGGGCGGCGGTCTCGTCGGCGATCTCCTCCGTGGCCGCGCCGCTGACGAAGTAGGACAGGTACGTCACGGTGTCGAAATCCTTCGGATTCCGCTCATATCTCGCGTCGATGCCTTCTTGGGTGATCTCGACCCCGCCGCTGTAATGCTCGGAGTAGGCGGCGGCGTATTCATAGAGCTCCGTCATCTTGCGGGCGACGGCTTCGTTGACGCCTTTGCCGTAGAGGGCGATCAGGTAGTCGCTGAGCATATAGCCATTGTCGGAGGCTTGGGTTTTGATGTTGGCGATCTCGTCCTCGATATCCTGCTTGTATTCGTCGGGCAGCTCAAAGCCTTGGGCCTGTCCGTCGTCGCGCAGGGCGGTGAGCTGCTTGAGGGTGCCCACGGTCTGCTCGGTGATGAAATCCTCCCAACTCTTGTCCTCGGAATACCGCTGATCGCTCAGGGGCTTGGAGGGGTCGAGAAAATAGGCGGTGTATTCGCCGTACTTGCTGTAAAGATCATTATAATAATTATAAAAAGTGGTCGTATAGAGGAAGCTGAAATCCGCGACGGAGTAGCTGGTGTCCCCGACCTTGACCGCGGTGACCTTGCGGTTGATCATGTTGGATTCGTAGATCGCGAGGGCGGCAAAGACGATCACAAACGCGGCGAGGCCGATCCGGATCCAAATCTTCTGACGCCTGTTTTTGGCGGCCTTTTCCTCCTCGGCGCGGCGCCTGGCGGCGACTTTGTTTTCCGCTCTGGCCTGCTCCGGTTTGACGAGGAAGGCCGGTTCGCCGATCTTTTTTTCCCCGTCCCTGCCCTCGGCGGGAACCGGGGCGGCTTTGTCGGCGGGCCCGCCCTTCTTTAACTTCTTTTCGCTTTCGCTCATAATTTTTCTCCATCCTTATCCGTATCTCGCCGGAAAACCGGCTGATGAGAGTCATAACTATGTTATTATACCGAATCATATGGGGGTTTGCAAGAGCAAAGAAAAAAACAAATTATGAACCCGGGAAAGCCGCAAACGCGGCTTGTATGGCGTCCCGCGACGTCCGACGCCCGCCGTTTCAGGGACCGGGCCGGCAAAAAAAGAGCGCCCCGCGAAGGGCGCCTTTTTCACAAAATCGGGGTCAGGAATTCGCGGCGCGGCGGGCCTCCTCGAGCATCATGTCCTTGATCTTCATCAGCCTTGTCAGGTTGCCGCGCTCGTTTTCGTCGAGCTTCTGGGTGATCGAGCGGATGGTCTCCCGCAGGGCGGGGATCTGGACGTATTCGAGCGCGTTGACGCGGCGGCGGGTCTTTTCGATCTCCT